>CAMLIY010000048.1 GCA_946480125.1 uncultured Asticcacaulis sp. | reverse complement strand
TGCCCGCGTGGCCGCCGGCGCCGTGGCGCTCAAAGTGCTGAAAGTCCTGATCGGCGAAGAGGTCAAGGTGCGCGGCGCCCTGGTACAGCTGGGCACACACAAGGCGGCGCCAGGTAACTGGGACTGGGATGAGGTCGGGAACAATGCCTTCTTCTGCCCTGATCCCGCGTCAGTCACATTATGGGAAACCTATCTCGACGATATTCGCAAGGCCGGCTCCTCCATCGGCGCCGTGGTCGAGGTTCAGGCCGAAGGCATCCCCGCTGGCTGGGGCGCCCCGATCTATGGCAAGCTTGATTCCGAGCTGGCCTCCGCGCTCATGAGCATCAATGCGTGCAAGGGCGTCGAGATCGGTGAAGGCTTTGGCGCGGCCGAACTTTCCGGTGAGGACAATGCCGACGAAATGCGCATGGGCTCCGATGGCCCGGAGTTCAAATCCAACCATGCCGGCGGCATACTGGGCGGCATCTCGACCGGGCAAACGGTCGTGGCGCGCATGGCGCTGAAGCCAACCTCTTCGATCCTCAACAAGCGCGAGAGCATCGACATTAAAGGCAATGAAGTCGACCTGCTGACCAAGGGCCGCCATGATCCCTGCGTCGGCATCCGTGCCGTGCCGGTGGCCGAAGCCATGATGTCGTGCGTGCTGCTTGATGCCTTCCTGCGCCATCGCGGGCAGACGGGCGGCGGCCCTCACCGGATCGGCTAATTTTTGCAAGCCTGACATACGACCGCCTCAAAACCGGCCGTTTGATCCGGCACCCTGGCGTTCAAAGCTACGCTCAGTAGCCAATCAGGAAGGTTCTCATGTTGAAAAAATCTCTGCTCCCGCTGGCGCTTGGCCTGTTGATGGCCGCCACTGCCGCTTCCGCCCAGGACACACCGCCACCGGCCCAAACCGGCGGCGAACATCGTGGCCCGCCCAAGGCTGAAGACGTCATCACACGTCTGGATACTGACAAGGACGGCACTATCAGCAAGGCCGAAGCCGCCGCCAGTCCGCGCATGGCGCAACGCTTCGATACCATAGATACCGATCATGACGGCAAGCTGACCGCGGCCGAATTATCCGCCTTCTTCGCCACCATGCACCGCCCCCAGCAATAATCCCGATCACAGGATCGCCCCTTAAGCCGGAAGCTGGTGCTTCCGGCTTTTTTGTGCGTGTATGACTGGGCCACACGTCTATTGTAATTGTTTGAGTTACACTTATATACCGGGTCACAACTCAAAGAGGGAGAGTTTTTCATGATCGACAAAAGACCTTACAATACACTCGGCGGCGCCAATCACGGCTGGCTGAACGCCAAACATCACTTTTCGTTCGCTTCATACTACGATCCGGCCAAGATGGGCTGGGGCAGTTTGCGCGTCTGGAATGATGATGAAATCAAGGCCCAGACCGGCTTCCCGCCGCATCCGCACGACAATATGGAAATCATTACCTATGTCCGCGAAGGCGCTATTACCCACCAGGATTCGCTCGGAAATAAGGGCCGCACCGAAGCCGGCGATGTCCAGGTCATGTCGGCCGGGACCGGTATCCGCCATTCGGAATATAATCTCGAAAGCGACACCACCAAGATTTTTCAGATCTGGGTTGAGCCCAGTGTGCGCGGCGAGCCCCCCGCCTGGGGCGCCCGCCCCTTCCCCAAGGATGATCGCGCCGGCAAATTCGTGACGCTGGCTTCCGGTTTCAAGGGGGACGAAGACGCCCTGCTGATCCGCAGTCCGGCCCGACTGCTCGGCGCCACCCTGCTGAAGGATCAGGCGGAACATTATACGCCGGTCGACGCGCCCGATGGCCAGACGCGCCACCTCTATCTGGTGGTCGCTCGCGGTAAGGTCAGCGTCAACGGCGTTGAACTCGATGAACGCGACGGCGCGGCCATCAAGGACGAGGCCACACTCGAAATCCGGGCATTAGAAGACGCCGAAGTCGTGCTGCTCGACGCGGCGTAACGCCCTTGATTACCCTCCGGAAGATGCTAAATTGCAGCTTCCGGAGGTATTTTTATGAATACTCGCCTTTTTGTGATTGCGGCCTTATCTGGCTTAGTGGCCTGCTCTCCAGCCCACAAGGCGGAGATCGCCAGCGCCGAATCGGACGCCGCCTCGGCGGTTATGTCCGCTATCACGCCACAACCGGACAAGTCATCGCATATTCTGGGCGGCGTCAATCTCGACAAATCCATTACACTGACAGGCACCGAACCGTTCTGGAACATCCTGTTCGGGAACGGCCGGATGGTTTTTTCCAGCCCGGATTCCCATACGGGCGAAACCACGACCACGCCGTTTATCCTGACCAGGGCCGGCGCTGAATGGCACGGCAAGACTATGGATATCTACCTGACCGCCATACGCTGTTCCGATGGCATGAGCGACCGCGGTTATCCGCTGAAAGCCGTCGTCCATATCGGGTCTTCCGTATTGAAAGGCTGTGCGGCCCAGACCTCGGCCAGCAAGCAGGACCGGCCTTAGCCGTTATTTTAACCCCACCAGCTTGTGGGTCTGGATGCTCATGCGCCAGTGCGGATGCGCCAGGCAGTAATCGATCACCGCCTGGGTATTGGCGGCCTGATCGGCGGAATCCATGGGCTGAAGATAGTAGCGCTCGAAATCGAGCAAGATAAATTCCGCCGGATTGACCCCCGCCTGTGGCCACACCAGCTTCAGTTCCTGACCGTGCGTTTGGTGGAGACGGTTATCCGCCTTGGGGCTGACGCAAATCCAGTCGATTCCCGCAGGCGCTTTCAAGGTGCCGTTTGTCTCAACGGCAATGAAATAGCCGGCCGCTTTCACAGCCCGGATGAGGTCTGCGTCCAGTTGCAGCAGCGGTTCGCCGCCAGTGAAGACCACGGCCTTATCCGCTGACCTGCCCTCGCCCCAGACCGCATCAAGCGCCGTCACGACATCCGCCGGGGTCGGGAACTTGCCACCGTTTTCACCATCCACCCCTACGAAATCCGTGTCGCAGAAAGTGCAGGCGGCGGTGGCGCGATCCTGCTCACGACCGCTCCACAGATTGCACCCGGCGAAGCGTGCAAATACATTGACGCGGCCCGCCTGCCCCCCCTCGCCTTGCAGGGTCAGGAATATTTCTTTGAAAGAATACATCAGCGGTCCACAGGCGTCTTGGCTTCTATGAAATGTTCAAAGCCTGTTTTGCGCAGCTGGCAGGCCGGGCATTCGCCGCAGCCATAGCCCCAGACATGGCGTTCACCACGCACCCCCTTGTAGCAGGTGGTGGTCTCCTCAAGGATCAGGTCAACCAGAGCCTCGCCACCCAGGTCTTCTGACAGCGCCCAGGTCTGCGCCTTGTCGATCCACATCAGTGGCGTATGAATCTCGAATGGCCGCTCTACACCCAATTGCAAGACCTTTTGCATGGCTTGTAGCGTCTCATTGCGACAATCGGGATAGCCGGAAAAATCAGTCTCGCACATGCCGCCGACCAGATGATCGAGCCCCCGGCGGTCCGCCACGGCGGCGGCATAGACGAAAAAGACCAGGTTACGGCCTGGCACAAACGAAGACGGCAGGCCGCGCTCCGTCATGACGATCTCGGTTTCGCGTGTCAGCGAGGATTCCGCCACGGCGCCAAAGCCACGCAGATCGCAGACATGATCCTCACCTAGTCGGGTCGCCCACTCTGGAAAAACTTCGCGGAACTTTTCCAGCACCATGGTGCGCGTCGTCATCTCGATGGCATGGCGCTGGCCGTAATCGAAACCGATGGTTTCAACACGCTCGAAATGGGTCAGGGCCCAGGCGAGACAAACGCTGGAATCCTGTCCGCCGGAAAAGAGGACAAGCGCGGATTGGGCGGCAGGCACATGATCCAGGGACGCGGACATGAACAAAACTTTCAATGATGAGGAAGTTCTCATCTAAAACGCGTCTTTGCCGCGATTTGCAAGCTTTTTGACGCTTACTCAAAAGCTGCATATCAGCAATTAACACGTATAAATAGCATTTAATTCTTGCTCAATTATAAATTGCTGATACCTCTGAGTCAGGTGTTGACCCTTAACGCCTTTGTATAAGAATCTGAGGATATCTCATGTCGAAAGAAAGAAAAATAAATGTCGCCAAGGCTTTAGCGGCACAATTGCATGTCACGGAAGAGGCGATTGACACCGCCCTTGCCGAAGCGGCCAACCTGATCGAGACCTACGTCACCTCACGACGGGCGATTCGTATGTCCACTATCATTGGAAATGACGCTCATCAAAATACGCTCAAGGCAATGCTGGCCCTCAGTGAAGCGCAACAGCACATGACAGCCGCCCATGCCAGTCTGTCTGTGGTGCAGGCGCAGATCGGCCTCGGCAATGTCGCCATACTGCCTGCCGAGGATAAGCCCGAGCCGAAAGGACAGACAAGTCAATTGGCGGCAATGGTTGCAGACGCCGAATAATCTCTTCCGGTCCAGGTGGGAATCGCGGCTTACATCGTTCATTTTGTGACCCGTCTCACGCAGGAACGATATGCTCCATTCTACCCTGGCCGTTTTTGGCATCGTGTGCCTCGCCTTCACCTGCCTTATGGCTTTTGTCTTCGGTTCCTGGCGGGAAAAAGCAGGCGCGGCCCTTTACCTGACAGCCTACGTGGTCGCCAACGCGCTAAGTGTATTGAGTCACTTACAGGACCTTAGCCATACTGTTACGGACATTTTATGCCTGATCGGATTTATCGTCTTATGCTGGAAATCGCCGCATCCCTGGCCTTTATGGGCAGCGGGTTTTCAACTGGCCTCCACCCTGACCGGTCTTTTAGGCCTGATAAATATCGATGTCGCGCCCTGGGCCTATATGACAGCCCTTATCGTTTCGGCGTACGGTGTACTCTTGGCCTTGTGTGCCGGAACTTTAGCCGCGCTTCGGGTCGGGCGAACCAGAAAAGGACGAATAAAAACCACTAAATAGGTTGATTTTCCTATTATTGGATTTATTTTCCTTTACAATTATTGTAATTCCTAATTTTAAAGCCTGCTATCGCTTTTTCTTTAACTTGGCACCTGTATGACCCTTTCGCACAGCCACATCTGGGCCGCTATAGATGCACTGGCAAACCGGCTCAATACAACGCCTTCCGGACTGGCACGCCTGGCCGGTCTCGATCCAACCAGCTTCAACAAGTCCAAGAGAGCCTCGCCGGAAACGCCCGCAAGACCACGCTGGCCATCTACGGAAAGCCTGGCCAAATTGCTGGAAGCTACCGGTATTAAATTCTCTGAATTTGCCTTGCTGGCGGAAGGACGATCCGGTGGTCAGGGTATACCACTGATCGGCTTTGCTCAGGCGGGTAGTGAAGGGTTTTTCGACGATTCAGGTTTTCCCCTTGGTCAGGGTTGGGACGAAATTACCTTTCCCTCTGCCAATACGGGCCTGTATGCGCTGGAAATTACCGGCGATTCGATGCTGCCCCTATATCGGGACGGCGACCGGATTCTCGTTGATCCGCACAATCCGAACCTGCGTAAGGGGGATCGCGTCGTGGTCAAGACCATCGATGGCGAGGTGATGGCCAAGGAACTGGTGCGCTATTCGGCCCGCCAGATCGAGTTGCGCTCACTGAATCCAGAGTTTCCAGACCGGACATTCGATCGTTTACAAGTCGCCTGGATTGCACGGATCGTATGGGCCAGTCAGTAGCTGATGATTTAAGTTTGGCGCTTGCGGACCGCAAATTCCGTAAGTTACGCGACCAGTTCCCCGCTAATTCCCTGTTCGAGCAGGGCAATGGTGCGTTCCAGACCGAATATCGCCACGAAAGAGCCGAAGCGCGGTCCCTGGGATTGCCCGAGCAAAACCTCATAGAGCGCTTGAAACCAGGCACGCAAAGGCTCGAACTCATGGGCCTTTCCTACTTCGAAGACGAGATTTTGCAGCACATCGGAATCGCGCGTATCGGCTGGCAGTTCACGGAACTTAGCCACCAGATCAGACATGGCCGCCTTTTCCTTGTCATCCGGCAGACGGAAAGTCTTCGACGGCTTCACGAAGTCCTCGAAATAGTTCAGCGCATAGCCGGCCAGGCGATCAAGCACGGGTTCGGATTCCGGCGTGGCGCCCGGCAAATAGGCGCGCAGGAAGCCCCACAGCGTGTCCTTGTCCGCGGCATTGGCGACAGAGACCAGATTCAGCATCAGACCAAAGGTCACCGGCGGCGATTTGATGCCTGTGTCGCCCCGCAGCACAAACCACACCGGGTTCTCTATTCTCTTGGCCTCTTCCTGCTTCGGGAAAGCGTCAAGCTGCTGGAAAAACTCATCCGTCGCGCGCGGAATCACATCGAAATAAAGCTTCTTGGCCGATTTCGGCGACTGGAACATATAATAGGCCAGTGACTCAGGGGCGCCGTAACGCAACCAGTCTTCCATGGTCAGGCCATTGCCCTTCGACTTGGAAATCTTCTGGCCGGCCTCATCGAGGAAAAGTTCGTAATTAAACCCTTCCGGCGGCGTACCACCCAACACCTTGCAGACCTGAGAAGACACCTTGACCGAATCGATCAGGTCCTTGCCGGCCATTTCATAATCGACGCCCAACGCGGCCCAGCGCATGGCCCAGTCCGGCTTCCATTGCATCTTGACGTGACCGCCGGTGACGGGCACCTCAAAGCGTTCACCCTCTTCCTCGAAGACGATCGTGCCGGCCGCGACATTGCGCTCCAATGTCGGTACTTGCAGCACAAATCCGGTCTTCGGCGAGATCGGCAGGAAAGGCGAATAGGTGGCGCGACGGTCAGGCCCCAGGGTCGGCAGCATGACCTTTTGGATATCATCGAAGCGATCCAAAGCGGTCAAGAGCGTCTGGTCGAACATGCCGCTCTTGTAGCAGTCGGTTGAGGACAGGAATTCGTAGCTAAAACCGAAGCTATCCAGGAAGGCCTTCAGGCGTGCATTATTATGCTGGCCGAACGATGGATATTCACCGAACGGATCGCGCACCACGGTCAGCGGCTTGTACAGATCTTCGCGCAGGATGTCGGCATTGGGAATTCCCTCCGGCACCTTGCGCAAGCCATCCATATCGTCCGAAAAGCAGATCAGACGCGTTTGCCAGGCATTGCCGGTCATGGCCTCGAAGGCCTGGCGCACCATGGTCGTGCGCGCCACTTCGCCGAAGGTGCCGATATGCGGCAGGCCGGACGGACCATAACCGGTCTCGAAGATCACCGCGCGCCCCAGGCCTTCGAAGGCTTTCAGGGCTTCATCCGTCTTGCCGGACTCGATCAGGGCAAGTGCCCGTTTCTGGTCCTCATGTCCTTGAATGCGCGATTTGACCAGACGCGCAATCAGATTGCGGGCCTGTTCAAACGGCCATGCGCGGCCGGCATACGCAAGAGTGGCGAGAGATGACATGATGGGGATAAAGCCTTTCCTTCAAGAGAAGCTTGGCTTTACGGCCCGTCCGCCGGCAAGTCAACTTGTGCCGAATGTTTGCCTTAACGCCCAGCTTCACCTTACGGCAAGTTTTTGCTTGACGATCCAAGAGAACCTCCCTAATCTTTACGTTGACGTCAACGCAAGGCTTTGACATACTCAACCTGCAAATCAGAAAATCCCATGGAAACGCCACACAAAGACACTTCTCACAGCAAGGATGGGCACCGCACCTATTCTATTCGCCAGCTCTCCAAGGAGTTTGATGTCACAGCCCGCGCTCTGCGTTTCTACGAGGACAAGGGCCTGATATCACCAGAGCGCAAGGGGCAGACGCGTCTCTATTCGCCGCGTGACCGTGCCCGTCTGCAACTCATTCTGCGCGGCAAGCGCCTCGGCTTTTCGCTTATAGAAATCCATGAAATTCTCGATCTTTATACGCCCAAGGATCATGGCGCCGCTCAGATGCGCGCCACTCTGCATAAGTATCGCGGCCAGATTGAAACCCTGAAACGTCAGCGCGAGGATATCGATGCGGCGATCAAGGATATGGCTGATGGCTGCGTCTGGCTGGAACAGCAGATTCACGACATGGAAGTCGAAGGCTCAAACTAATCCGCATATAATTTCGTTATCCTCAGCAGGGACAAGAACAAAATGGCCTATATCGCTCCCGTACGGGACTATCAGTTTCTCTTTGAAAACGTCTTCAATACCGACCAGTACAGCCACCTGAAAGGCTTTGCCGATGCTGATACGGCCACTGTGGCAGCCATACTGGAAGAAGCGGCGAAATTCACCGAAGAGGTCGTTCACCCGATCAATATCACCGGCGACAAGGAAGGTTGTGTCCTGAATGCCGACAAGACGGTCACCGCGCCGAAGGGCTATAAAGAAGCCTATAAGGCTTTGACCGAAGCCGGCTGGACCGCGCTTTCCGGCGATCCGCAATATGGCGGGCAAGGCCTGCCGCACTTCGTCAATACCGCCTTTTCCGAAATGCTTTCTGGTGCGTCGAGCGCGTTCGGCATGTATCCCGGCCTGACCGAAGGCGCCATCTCCGCCCTCACCGCCGGCGGCACTCAGGCGCAAAAAGACCTTTATCTCCCTAAGCTGATCTCAGGCGAATGGTCAGGCACCATGAACCTGACCGAACCGCATTGCGGCACCGATCTGGGTTTGCTGCGCACAAAGGCCGTGCCCAACGATGACGGCAGCTATAAGATCACTGGCCAGAAGATCTGGATCTCGGCCGGTGAGCACGATTTCACCTCGAATATCTGCCATCTGGTCCTCGCCCGCCTCGAAGGCGCACCCGCCGGCGTCAAGGGCATTTCTCTGTTCCTGGTGCCGAAATTCCTTCCCGATGCCGACGGCAATCCGGGTGAGCGCAACAGGCTGGAATGCGCTGGCCTCGAACACAAGATGGGAATACATGGCAATTCGACCTGCGTGATGATGTATGACGAGGCCAAAGGCTTCCTGCTCGGACAGGAAAACGAAGGCCTCAAGATCATGTTTTACATGATGAATAATGCCCGTTTCGGCGTCGGCCTCCAGGGCCTCGCCATCGGCCATGCCGCGCTGGTGGCCGCCAATCAGTTCGCCAGGGATCGTCTGCAAGGCCGCGCCCTCACCGGCCCCAAGTCGCCTGAACTGCCGGCAGACAGCATTCTCGTCCACCCCGATGTCCGCCGGATGCTGCTGGAAAGCCGCGCCCTGATCGAAGGGGGCCGTGCCTTCCTTGCCTGGGTATCGCTGCAAGCCGATCTGGCGCATGTGGCTGAAGATGAAAAAGAACGAGAAAAGGCCAGCGACTATATGAGTCTGCTTACACCGGTGATTAAGGCTTATCTCACCGAAAAAGGCCTCAAGGTGACGCAGGACGCCATGCAGGTCCATGGCGGTTCGGGCTTTACCGAGCACTTTCCGGCCTCGCAATATATGCGCGATGTCCGCATCACCCTGATCTACGAAGGGACTAATGGCATCCAGGCGCTCGATCTGGTCGGTCGCAAGCTGCCCTCAAAGGGCGGCCGCGCGTTGCAAACCTTCCTGGGTGAGATTGACGCCTATATCGCCGCCGAAGAAACCCATTCGACCGTGCCGGCCTATATCAAGGCCCTGAAAGACACGAAGGCCAAGCTATTCGATGGCACCCTGTGGCTGATGCAGAACGGTATGGGCAATCCGGATGCCGCCGCCGCCGGCTCGATGGATTACCTGCATCTGTTCGGGTTGACCTGCATCGCCTATATGTGGGCACGCATGGCCAAGGCCGCCCAGGCCCAGATCGATGCCGGCTCAACCGATCCGTTTTTCGATACCAAATTAAAGGTCGGTCGCGTCTTCCTGGAGCGCATTTTGCCTGATGCCGACGCCCATCTGATAAAGATGAAGGCCGGATCGGAAGGCCTTATGGAACTGGCTGACGACCAGTTTTAAGGCAGGTACACTCGCCTGTCAGATTTAATAAAAAAAGCCGGACCATGAGGTCCGGCTTTTTTTATGTAATAGCGGATGCAGGACGTACTCCCGCCGCTTTTTCCTACAAATTTTCGAGCACGTATTCGGCGCTGGATACCTTAAACTCTCCCCCTGCTTCGACGAACAGCTTATCGATCTTGCCATCCTTGATCACGGCGGCGTAGCGTTGCGAACGTGGCCCCATGCCGAAGCCTGAAGCATCGAGCGTCAGCCCCATCGCCTCTGCGAAATCGCCATTGCCATCGGCGAGCATGACCACTTCATCGCCAATACCCTGGTCCTTGGCCCAGGCCTTCATGACAAAATAATCATTGACCGAAGTACAGGCCACCACATCGACGCCTTTGGCGGAAAAATCGGCGGCATGATCCTTGAAACCAGGCAGGTGACGCGCCGAGCAGGTCGGGGTAAAGGCCCCTGGAACGGCAAACAGAACCACCGTCTTGCCGGCAAAAAAGTCCTTTGAAGCTAGCGGCTTAGGGCCCGCTTCGTCGACCACGGTCAGATTAATTTCGGGAATGGCGTCGCCGGTTTTCAAGGTCATGGTGTTTCTTTCTGGATAGATGGCGGCGAAGTCATAAGAGAACCACCATCAAAATGCGATATGGATGGCTATCCGTATTTGTGGCCTTTTGCAATCAAGACAGGCATCGCCATATAGGGTATTATTGATTGCCCCTTCGTTCTGTTGCAAAGGCATTGACGCAATGATCAGTTCCTCCGATTTTGTCCACGATGACAGTCCTTTGCCCGGTCACATTTCCTATCAGGGGCAATTACTCATCGCTATGCCGGCGCTGAACGACCAGCCGTTTAATCACAGCGTCATCTATGTGTGTCAGCATGACGAGGACCATGCGATGGGTTTAATCCTTAATCAGCCGATCAGTGGACTGAACTTCAGCAAAATGATGAAGGAACTGGGGATAGAAAGCGACACGCCAGGCTTCGCTCAAAGACTGGCCATGCAAAAAATTTATCGCGGCGGTCCGGTACAGAATGACCGCGGCTTTGTTCTGCACAGCCTGGATTACCAGATAGATGACATTACGCTCGATCTCGGCGGGCCGTTCATCAGCCGTCCAGATGGCGAGGAACAAGGCGTAGGCCTGACGGCTTCGCGCGATATCCTGGTCGATCTGTCGGCTGGCTCGGGCCCGGCCCGCAGCCTGATTGCCCTGGGTTATGCCGGTTGGGGCCCGGGTCAGCTTGAAAGCGAACTGAGTCAAAACGCCTGGCTGATTGTGCCCGCAAGTCAGGAACTGATATTCGGCAGTGACCCTGAACACCTTTGGTCGCGCGCTTTGGCCAGTATGGGAATTGAGCCAGGCCATCTGTCAGGCATGGCAGGGACGGCTTAAGCCAGCTTCGTTTCATAGCCAAGCGAAGCCACAAGAAACGCTTCTGCTTCATTTGGCTTTAAAGCCTTGGCGAAACCATAGCCCTGACCAAGATGACAGCCCAACCCGTTAAGCCGTTCAACCAGACTCATATCCTCTACGCCTTCGGCCACCACATCCAGCTCGAAATCGCGACCGAGTGTCAGGATAGCGCGCACGATCTTCTCCGAAGATTCATCGGTCTGTAATGTACTGATAAAAGAGCGGTCTATTTTGAGTGTATCGAAAGGCAGCTTGGCGAGGTAGCTTAAAGACGAGAAGCCGGTGCCGAAATCATCGAGCGCGATACCGGCCCCTGCGTCTCGCAAGGCCTCAAGCACGCGCGCTGTGGCATCCGGATCGCGCATAACGTCGCTCTCGGTTACTTCCAGCTTGAGAGATTTGGCTGGTAAGTTGGCCTCACGGATCAGACGTGACACATCCTCGACCAGATGCAGACGCTCTATTTCCGGTGCCGACAAATTGACACTGACAAAGAAAGCGGCGGGTAAATTGTAACTCAGGCGCCATCTTGACAGGCACCTGACTGTTGAATTGAGAATAATGGTGCCGAGATCGGTCATCATGCCGAGGTCGCGCGCCGCGGTGAGAAAATGATCAGGAGGTATCACGCCGCGTTTGGGATGCACCCAGCGCGCCAGGGCTTCAAAACCGGCAATTACCCCTGTTTTCAGGTTGACGATGGGCTGATACCAGGCGTGGATTTCGCCACTGATAAAGGCTTTGCGTAATTCGGATTCCAGCGCCAGACGGGTCAAGCCATCGCTTTCAAGATCGCGCCGGTAAGCGGCCACCCCACTGACTCCCTTTGTCTTGGCAGCTTCGATTGCCATCTCTGCGCGGCGCAGGAGTTCGGCGCTTTCCAGCGCCGCCGCACCTCCCTCAACCGACACGGCCCCCATGGAAAAGGTCGGGTGGATATCGAAGCCCGCGATAACAATGGTTCGCTCCATCGCATTGCGCATGCGTTCGGATACACGCGGAAAACCGCGCAAGGTCAGAACAGCGAATTCGTCCTCACCGAGCCGGGCCAAAACCGACCCCTCGCCAAACGCATCCCGCAGGCGCTGCGCCAGTACACCCAGCACCAGATCGGCACGTTCATGTCCCAAGGCTTCATTAAGACGGCGGAAACGGTTGAGATCGGCTACAACCAGATCGTAGTCGCCCGCCTGAGTCAGCAAAATCCGGCTCGCCGCCAAAAAGCCCTGGCGATTGCAGAGAGAGGTGAGGGAATCGATATGGGCATCTTGCAGAATCAAGCCAGAGTCTTCGGGCTGGCGTTTCTGATGCATACCCCGGCTCATCTCGGTCACCGTGCCAAGCACGCGCATAGGTTCGACCTTACGCCCCTTGAAATAAAGCAGGCGCCCGTCCCTCAGGCGCAGCAGGCACTGGACCCTTTCCTCACCCGGCAGACTTACGGCCGTGTGCACTTCAACCGTCCTCAAGGCGATATCGAGCTGATCCGTTTCACCGGCCGCAAACAGCCGCGTCAGATCTTCAAGCGTGAGGACATCCATCAAGCCTGACAAATTCAGGGCATGGGCGTCGCCCTTGAATTCAAAACAGCCAGACGTCAGATCATACGCCCAAAGCAGGGTATCGGCGCCGGCAAGCGCACCCGCCCATTGGCTTAGGTCTTCCACACACAGCGGTAATGGATTTTCGCGGTTCATATAGCCTGTCGCCCTTTATCTCCCAGACAGGCATAAGGCATGAGGTGATTTGCCGAGAAATGCACCCATAGATGACAAATTTATGCCGCCAGTAGTTTCGCCGCGTCGCTCATTGATTTCGGCCCCAGAAGCGCGCTGGCGCAGACCTTTTGAGAGGCGACCGCCGAGCCGACCCGCACCAGATCATCACGGCTCACGGCTGCAATATCCGCCGCCACCTCATCGAGCGTTAACACCTTGCCAAAGGTCGACAACTGACTGGCGAAGGTGCCGCAACGCGAGGCTGCGCCTTCATGGTTGAGGAATAGCGAGGTCATGAATTGCGCCTTGGCGCGTTCCAGTTCGCCTTCCAGCGGATTGGAGGACAATTCGCCCAGAACCTTTTGAACCAGTTCGATAAGCGGCGCCAGGTCCTTGGCCGCACAGCCGGCATAGACGCCGAAAATGCCGCCATCGCGATAAGGCGTGGTGAAGGCGTCAATGCTATAGGCCAGCCCCCTCGCCTCGCGCGCTTCCTGAAACAGGCGTGACGCCATGCCGCCGCCGAGAATTTCGCTGAACAGCCGCAGCGGAATGATATCCTGGCTTAACCGGCTGACGCCTTCGAAACCGATCGTCAGGTTGGCCTGTTCGATCTTGCGCTTCTGGACGTGGCTTTCGGTCGTAAAGCGCATAGGCGCGGGCGGGCCGAAGCCGGCATGTGCGGCAACGCTTTCCACGCGCGGCTTCAAGGCGGCAAAGACCTCTTCCGGCACCACACCGCCCGATACGCAGACGACGATCTGGTGCGGCGCGTACAGGGTTTCGGCAAAGGCACGCAAGGCGGGGGACGTGACCGGTTTCAGGCTTTGTTTCGTGCCCAAGATCGGACGGCCGAGTGATTGCCCGGCAAACATGGCCGATTGCAGCAAATCGAACACATGGTCATCCGGCGTGTCATAGGCTTCAAGGATTTCCTGTTCGACCACCTTCTTTTCACGGGTCAGTTCTTCACTATCAATGGCCGGGCGGAACATCAGGTCTGTGACGATTTCCAGCGCCAGTGGCATCAGGCTGTTGAGGCCGCGCACTTCAAAGCGGGTATGCTCATAGCCAGTGGAGGCGTTGATCGAGCCCCCCTTATGCTCGATCGCTTCGGCCAGTTCGCGGGCATTGCGACCACCCGCGCCCTTGAAAACCATATGTTCCAGCAGATGAGCCCAGCCCGACTGCGCCTCGGTTTCAAAGCGCGCCCCGCCGTAGATCAAAGCGCTTAAGGCAAATGTCTTCAGCCCCGGCATCGGATCGACCAGCAGACGCAGGCCGTTATCGAAGGTGTAGAGCTTTTGAGAAGCGAGAATAGTCATATTCGTTCCGTATACTCCATTTGTCTTAAAGACAAACGGCAAGCACAAGTGTGCGTCGAGGGGGACGCCTAGTTCCTTTGCGAGGAGCCTTAGCCAGCGCTTGAGCGCTAAGAAACAAAGAGCAAGCCTGCCTACTTAGGCAAGCGTTTTGCTCTTTGATAAATAACGCTGCCGAATACACCGAGCAGCGCCCAACCCAGACCAAACCAGGTCAGGGCATATTCCAGATGACGGTTGGGCAGGGGCGCGGTCAGCGGCCCTTGCGACAAGCCCGCTATATCAGCGTGACTGGCCTTCAGGTCAAGCACCAGAAAATAATCAGCGCGCAAGCGGGCATTCAGTGGCGGCCCCATTTCGGATGCCGACCGCCAGTACCAGTCATTTTCAGCAATGCGATTGACCAGGGTAAACGCGCCGGATTTCTCAAACGGCCGCAAGCGTCCGACCGGCTGGATCGTCAGTGGTGCAAGTGGCAGCTTTTCTTTTGCAAACCCCAGGTCGACCAGCATGGCCTTATCCGCAAGCGGACACGCCGTCAGGACGCGATACCCAGGCACACCATCGACTTCCGAATGCATGTAGATCACGCGGCCCCTATCGACGGAGCAGGCCGGCAGAGCCGCCGAGCGCCAGTCCGGCTTTGTCTGCGCCAGCAACGTCTCCACCGATACGGGCGCGGTCGCTTCGGTACGCGCCATTTCGGCAATCAGGTTTTCTTTCCATTTCAGACGCTCAAGCTGCCAGATTCCAAGCCCATTCAGGAGCGTGAACGCGACAGTGGTTGCAATCGTCAGTCCGGGCGGTACAGCTCTCAGATAATCGCGCAGGGTCATGGCATTCCGTAAAAAATGAGGGCGCCGGCTTCATAGCCGACGCCCCCGAAAGCAAGGTCCAGTTCGGCCACTTATCAGTGCGGCCCGCCAAATATGACGTAGATGAAGGCGAACAGGAACAGCCACACCACGTCAACAAAATGCCAGTACCAGGCGGCGGCTTCAAAGCCGAAGTGCTTCTTCGGCGTGAAATCACCGGCGATGGCGCGGAGCAGACAAACGATCAGGAAGATGGTGCCGATCAGGACGTGAAAGCCGTGGAAGCCCGTAGCCATGAAGAAGGCCGAGCCATAGAGGTTGGCGGCGCCGGTGGCGTCAGCCGCATCCTTGAACAGGAAGAAGTGGAAGTTATGCTCCTTGGCGACTTCCATATATTCGAAGCCCTGGACGCAGGTGAACAGCGCGCCGAGGATGACGGTGATCAACAGGCCCTGGATGGCGCCCTTGCGGTCATTCTGTTGCAGGGCATGGTGCGCCCATGTTACCGTGGTGCCCGAGGTCAGCAACAGCAGGGTATTGACCAGCGGCAGGTGCCACGGGTCAAGCGTCTCGACGCCCTGAGGCGGCCAGGTCGACCAGGCGGTCTTGACCTCTTCGATCGCCGACATATCGCCGCCGCGATGGCCGTGGAACAGGGCCATTTCAAAGAATATCCAGAAGAAAGACACGAAGAACATCACTTCGGAAGCGATGAACATGATCATGCCGTAGCGCAGGCCAAGCTGCACGACCG
>CAMLIY010000047.1 GCA_946480125.1 uncultured Asticcacaulis sp. | reverse complement strand
CCTATCGCCTCAGCAAATTGCGCTATGATGGCGGCCTGTCCGACTATACCTCGCTGCTGGTGACCGAACAAAGCCTGATCAGCCAGCGCCGCGCGGTCGCTGATCTGCGCAGCCGTGCCATGAGCCTAGATATCGCCCTGATCAAGTCCCTTGGCGGGACGTATGCGGGCGACCCAAATTCGCAAACACATTAAGCTCTTAATTACAGAGATACGCACATGCCCGATACCGCCCAAACCGCCGATACCATCCCCTCCGCCCCCGTCACCTCGCCACAGGCCGCGGGCAATGCCAAGCGCAAGCGCCTGCTGACCTATCTCGGCATTGCCGTCGTCATAGGCGTTGTCGCCTATGGCGCCTATTACGGCCTTGTCGCCTCGCACTATGTCTCGACCGATAACGCCTATGTCGGCACCGATACGGCGCAGGTCAACGCGCTTGTCTCCGGTCCGGTGGCCAGTATTTCGGTTTCAGAAACCCAGGCCGTCAAAGCCGGTGACGTGCTCCTGACCATTGATGACGCCGATGCGAAGATCGCCGTGGCGCAAGCCCAGGCCGCCCTCGCCCTCGCCCAGCGCCATGTTCAGGGCTATTATGCCAGCGATGAAGCCCTGGCCGGCCAGCTTGGCGCCCGCCAGGCCGACGTCGCCAGCGCCAATGCGCAGATCGCCGCCGCCCAGGCCAATCTCAGCAACGCCAAGACCGAACTGACACGCCGCCAGAATCTGGCGCAGTCCGGCGCCGTGTCGCAGGAAGAACTGACCACCGCCCAGAATGCCTTTACCCAAGCCCAGGCCGCGCTTAATTCCGCACAGGCGGCGCATGCTCAGGCCCTGGCCGGCGTTCAGGCCGCCGGTGGTCAGCGCGCCACCAATGCCGCCCAGTTCTCCGGCGTAGATGCTGCGCAAAATCCGGAAGTGCTGGCCGCGCAAGCGAAACTTGACGCCGCCAATCTGGCGCTGGAACGCACCATTGTCCGTGCGCCGACAGACGGCATAATCGCCAAAAAGGCCGTTCAGGTGGGCCAGCAGGTCGCTGTCGGCACACCACTAATGACCGTGGTGCCGGTTGCCCGCGCCTATGTCGACGCCAACTTCAAGGAAGGCCAGCTCGACAAGGTTGTGCCCGGCCAGAAGGTGGATTTGCATTCCGATCTTTACGGCAAGAAGGTTACCTTCCACGGCACGGTGCGCGGTATCTCCGGCGGCACCGGCTCGGCTTTTTCGCTGATTCCGGCGCAGAACGCTTCGGGTAACTGGATCAAGGTCGTCCAGCGCCTGCCTGTCCGCATCGATCTCGATCCGAAGGAACTGAAGGCGCACCCCTTGCGCGTCGGCCTGTCGATGAGCGCCCGGATAGACACCAAGAACTAAACTTTCCTGACCCCGCGTTTTTTCTCCCCTTGAAGCGCGGGGTTCTTTTTCTTTTCTAAGACAAGAGGCAATCCATGTCCTCCCCTGCTTCCGCACCCGCCGGTCCTGCCCCCCAACCCGCAGCGATGACCGGCGGCCTGCTGGCCATCACAGCCCTGGCCCTGGCGCTCGGCACCTTCATGCAGGTGCTTGACGGCACCATCGCTAATGTCTCGATCCCGACGATCGCCGGCGATCTCGGCGTCTCGACGTCGCAAGGCACTTGGGTAATTACCTCCTTCGCCGTCGCCAACGGTATATCCGTGCCACTGACCGGCTGGCTGATGGGGCGTTATGGCGTCGTCAAGACCTTCACCTTTTCAGTCGTGCTGTTCACCATCGCCTCTTTTCTGTGCGGCGTGGCCTGGGACCTCAACTCACTGATCTTTTTCCGCATCCTGCAGGGCGCCGTCTCCGGCCCGATGATCCCCGGCTCGCAAGCCCTGCTGATGATGATTTTCCCACCCAATAAACGCGGCACGGCCCTGGCCATCTGGTCGATGACCACCCTGGTGGCGCCGATCTGCGGGCCGATTTTCGGCGGCTGGATATCGGACAACATGACCTGGCCGTGGATTTTCTTTATCAATATCCCTGTCGGGGCCTTTTGCGCCTTCTTCTGCTGGCGCGGCATGTCGAGCCGTGAAACCCCGACCTTCCAGCGACCGATCGACCGCACCGGTTTTGCCCTGCTGGTGGTCTGGGTCGGCGCTTTGCAGGTCATGCTCGATACCGGCAAGGAAGCTGACTGGTTCAATTCGCCGGCCATCGTGGTCGAGACGATCGTTGCCATTATCGGCTTCGCCGCTTGGGTGATCTGGGAACTGAACGACAAGAACCCGATGGTGGACTTGAGTTTCTTCAAGACGCGCAACTTCGCCTTTGGCACCATCATCCTGTGTATCGCCTATGCCATCTTCTTCGGCGCCAACCTGCTGATGCCTTTGTGGCTCCAAACAAATATGGGCTATATCGCCACCTGGGCCGGCCTGGCGGCCGCCCCTTCCGGCGCCGTGGCTGTCTTCATGACGCCGTTCGCGGCGCGGCTGCTCAACAAGTATGACGCCCGTATCCTCGGCACGGTGTCGCTGTTCCTGTTCGCCTTGTCGTTTTACATGCGCTCTTTGTTCACCACCGATGCCAGCTTCTTCGTTCTGACCCTGCCGATGCTGGTCATGGGGGCGGCGATGAGCATGTTCTTCATCTCGTTCATCAGTATCGGCTTGAACGGCATACCGCATCAGCGCGTGCCGGCCGCTTCGGGCCTCAGCAACTTCGCCCGGATCATCGCCGGCTCCTTTGCCGCGTCACTCGTCACCACCTTGTGGGAACGCAGCGAAACCCAGCACCAGACGCGTCTGGCCGAAGTGATGGGCATGACCGATCCGGCTTTCCTGAATGCGCTGCGCCAGGCCCAGGATTACGGACTGACGACGGCGCAGAGCGTAGGCTCTATTGTGCGCCAGGTGAGCGGTCAGGCCTTCCTGCTGGCCACGGTCGATCTGTTCCGAATCTCGTCGATCATCATCCTGTTGCTGGTGCCGTTTGTCTGGCTGTGCCGCAAAACGCTTGTGCAGGGTCCGGTAACTCACGCCGCGGATTAAACTTGAAACCGGTTTGGCAAGCGATCATAGGAACATTCGAAACCATTCGGAGATTCCTATGATCGCTTTTGCCTTGCATGGCGGCGCCGGGGCCAAACAGGGCCGCGACTATTCCGCTGAAATCGCCAATATGCGCGACATCACCGAAGCCGCTCGCGATAGCCTAAAAGCGGGCGCGAAGGCCTTCGATATCGTCACCGAAACCGTGCGCAGGCTGGAGGATTCCGGGCTTTATGTTGCCGGCAAAGGCGCCTCGCCCAATCAAGCCGGCCATTATGAACTCGATGCCAGCTTGATGAATGGCGCCGACCAGACCTGTGGTTCTGTCGCCGCTCTGCAGGGATTCGCCAACCCCATCCTCATTGCCCGCGCCGTCATGGAAAAGACGCCGCACGTCATGCTGGCCGGCGACGGCGCCGCGCTCTTCGCCCACGAACAGGGCTTTGCGCCTCTGGCCGACGAGGCCGAATATTTTACGCGCGCCGGCCGTTTTGAGTCCAACCATCCGCCGCGCACACTGGCACATGGCACGGTCGGCTGCGTGTGTCTTGATTCTTACGGCCACCTCGCCGCCGCCACCTCGACCGCCGGCGTCTTCGGTAAACTGGCGGGACGTGTTGGCGATACGCCCATTATTGGCGCCGGCACCTGGGCCGATCAACAGACCGCCGTTTCCTGTACCGGACAGGGCGAATACTTCATCCGCCTCAATGCCTCGGCGCAACTGGCCTTCCGCCATGGCGGCGGCCAATCGCTCGCCGACTCCGCCGATACCGTCCTGCAACAGATCGTCGATATGGGCGGCGAAGGCGGCCTGATCGCACTCAACCGCCATGGCGAAGTTACCGTTCCCTTCCGCTCGCAGGGCATGAAACGCGCCTGGTTCTCCGGCGACAGCGAAGTTCAGTCAGAGGCTTTTTAAGGCGACAGTTTCGCCGTATTTCAAGCGTATAAGAGGGGTAGTCCAACTGTAGAGTGCCCCCATGGCTGCGAATTCCTCCTCTGAAACCGCGCTGGCCCTGTCACGATTTGGCCTCGGTAGTGGTGAAAATGGCATCGGCGCCGTGGGCGGTGATGTGCGTGACGGGCTCAGGGCCGAAATCCGGGCGGGCGCTCCCCAGCCGGCCGGCCCGAATTTGCGGTCCACGCCCGATCTCCTGACCGATGCCTATGCCTATCAGAAAGCCAAGGCGGCCGAGCGTAAGGCGGCGCGCACGAAAGATCCTGCCCAGCCCGATGCGGCTCCGGAAAAAATGGCTGAGATGGATGGCAATCCCATCCGTCAGGCCAGTCTCGCCGAGATTGAGGCCCGCTTCAGTGACACAATGATATCGCCACAAATTGGCTTCAACGAGCGCATGGTCATGTTCTGGACAAACCATTTCGCCGTTTCGACCAAGAAAAGTCAGCCCGTTGCCGCGATTGCCGGTGCATTTGAAAGAGAGGCCATCCGTCCGAATGTGTTTGGTCATTTTTACGACCTTCTGTTGGCTGTCGAATCTCATCCCTGCATGCTGCTCTATCTCGATAATGCTCAATCGGCGGGGCCGAATTCGCTGGCCAACAAGGCCGGAAAGCGGGGGCTGAACGAAAATCTGGCGCGTGAGATCATGGAGCTGCACACGCTCGGCGTCGGATCTGGCTATACCCAGGCCGATGTCACCAACTTCGCCAAGGTGATCACCGGCTGGTCGCTCAACACCAATCAACGCCAGGGGGCGTCAGGTGAATTCCGCTTCAATGCCCGTGCTCACGAGCCCGCCCCCCAGACGATCATGGGTAAGACCTATGCGCAAAATGGCATGGCGCAGGGCCAGGCTGTTCTGGCTGATCTGGCCCGTCATCCGGCGACCGCCCGGCATATCGCCACCAAGCTGGCGAGTCACTTCGTGGCCGATGCGCCGCCGCCGGCGCTGATCAATCGCCTCAGCCAGACCTTCCTTGACAGTGACGGCGACCTGGCCGCCGTTTCCACCGCCCTCATCGATTCACCTGAAGCCTGGTCCCCCCAGTTGAGCAAGATGCGTTCGCCATTAGAATACATAGCCGCGGCCTTGCGCGCCACAGGGGTCGCCCTGAAACCTCAGGCCATCACCCGCGCGCTAAATGCGATGGGCCAGCCGTGGTGGCAACCTGCGGGTCCCAATGGTTTTCCTGATACGGTTTCAGCCTGGGCGTCCCCCGAAGGTCTGAGTACCCGCATGGATTTCGCCAACGCCCTCGCCGGACAAGTCCATACCGCCACCGATCCACGTCAATTTGCCAGCGCGCACCTGGGCGCCCTGCTCAGTGAGTCGACTGCCCAGGCCATCGCCAGGGCTGAAACCCGTTCGCAAGGCCTGAGCCTGACCCTTCTTTCCCCCGAATTCATGAGGCGCTGACATGACAAACCGCCGCGATTTCCTGGCGACCATCGGCGCCACCGCCGCCTTTTCCGCCTTCATCCCCCGCCTCAGTTCGGCGGCCGGCGGACGCGATCCGCGCTTCGTCACCATCATCCTGCGGGGCGCGCTCGATGGCCTGACCGCAGCCCCGCCCATCGGCGACCCTGACTACATGGCGCTGCGTGGCAATCTGCCCGTACAAGGGGCCATTCCGCTGGACGGCCTGTTCGCCGTGCATCCGTCGATGAGCCATTTCGCCCGCCAGTACAAGGCCGGACAGGCCGTGCTCATTCACGCCGCGGCCTCTCCCTATCGTGATCGCTCACACTTCGATGGTCAGGATGTCCTGGAATCCGGCATGACCGTCCCAGGCCACACGGAGTCCGGCTGGATGAACCGCTTCCTGAGCGCCTTACCCCAGGCTCAGGCCGCCAGCACAAAAGGGCTGGGCGTAGGTGGCGTGACGCCTCTGGTCATGCGCGGACAAACGCCTGTGCTCGGCTGGGCGCCCGCGACCTTGAAAGCGGCCGATGCTGACTTGCCGCCCCGGCTGCTTGGCCTCTATCAGGCCACCGATCCCCTGCTCACCGGCGTCCTGACCGAAGCCATCGCCACCGGCAAGATCGTCGGCGCCGACAAGGGCATGGTCTCGGCCAATGGCGGACCGGGAGACCCGCAGACCATGGTGGCCATGGCGCAAGGCGCGGCCAGACTGCTGGCCGAACCGGACGGTCCGCGCGTTGCCGCGCTCGCGTTTGAAGGCTGGGATACGCACGCTCAGGAAACCCAGCGCCTTGCCCGTCTTCTGCAAGGCCTCGACAATGCCCTGGCCGCGTTTGAAACCGGACTGGGCCCGGCCTGGAAAGACACAGCCATCCTGGTCGTGACTGAATTCGGCCGCACAGTCGCTGTCAATGGCACAGGCGGCACGGATCACGGCACGGCAACGGTGGCTTTCCTAACCGGAGGCGCGGTGAAAGGCGGTCGCGTCGTAGCGGACTGGCCGGGCCTGAAACCAGCCAACCTCTATCAAGCCAGGGATTTGAAGCCGACAACGGATATACGCAGCGTGATGAAGGGCCTCATGGCCGGGCTGTACGATACGCCAGAAAACAGGCTGGCAAGCGATATCTTTCCCGATTCCGCCAGCGCCAAACCGATGACGGGCTTCATAATCTAACGGCACATCTGGTCAAGATTACTGATATCGACATCCGGCGGGACATCATTGGCCAGGTCGATGCCTTTTTCCTTCGCCGTGCGTTCGATCAGCAGTCCCTCGCCCTGATGGGCGCTCGGCGCGCTATAGGCCGGATCGCCTTGCGCCTGATCGAGTGTGACGAAATGCGCGCCCTCCTCCTCGAAGGCCGATAACACGTCCGGCAGCATCAGGGCGGTAAACGCGCCTTCATGGATAAGCAGGACGTGCGCAATCTGCCGGCCATAGACCTTTTGCGACGCCATCAGCGATCGGGCGATCGACGCCTTCACCCCTTGCATATACTGGATCTTCATCGCTTCAATCGTCGCCGTGTCGCCCTTGGCCATGCAGCGCGCATAGGCATCGGTATAGGCCCAGTCATTGAAACTGATCGAGACGTCGGCAATCTTATATTTGTGGGCTTTCAAATAGGCGATGATGCCGGCGTGATGCGCCGCATCACCGGCGCTCAGGAAGGGAAAGCGCAGCACACGCCAGTCGCCGCCGGCCATGCGGTCACGGACCGCCGGTTCGCCGGCTTCGAGATCAGCCTCGAAAGCCTCAAGCGTACCGGAATTGATATTCATATGGGAATAGGTGTGATTGCCAAGCGGATAACCGGCGGCGCGCCACATATCGAGCACGGCTTCCGTGCCTGGTTCCTGCTTGAGGCGGACCGCATTGACGAAACCGTAGACGGCCGGGACATTGTGCGCCTTCAGCGCCGCCAGATAATCGCGCGCCACATCGATACGACTGACACCTGGTGGAATGGCGCCATGCGCCGGCAGGTCATCAACCGTAATAGCGATATCAAATCCCGATTGCGCGTGGGCGGACATAGCGGCAAGCGCCAGAACAACGGAAATCAGGGTGGCGGCCATCTTCATGGATCATCTCTCCTCATCCGCCACTCTCTGGGTTTTGGGGCGGTAATCATATCCTGCGCCGTAACCGAACGGCTGGCAACCGTCGCAAAAGCGTAACTTGCAGAAATACCAGCGTTACGGTAATTATCACCCATTCAAATGGGCTAGGGGGGTCTTATGACTGGCAATCTGTTTCTGCGTACCAGTGTTGTTTTTCTGTCCTGCGGCGTTGTGCTCGGCCTGATCATGGGCGGCTCACAAAATTTCACCCAGGCACCAACCCACGCACACCTTAATCTCGTCGGCGGCGTATGGATGTTCCTGGCGGGGCTTTTCTATAATTCACATCCACACATTTCCTCAAAACTGCGTGCCGCGCATTACATATTGGCGGTTATCGGCATTCTCGGCTTTATCCCCGGCCTGTATGGCGAACTGTCCGGTGCGAAATGGGCCATGGCCCCTTTGATGATCGGATCATTGATCACCGGCATATCCATCCTGCTGTTTGCCGTTATCGTTTTCCTCGGCACCGGCAAGAAAGCCGTGCTCACGCTGTCGTGACGCACTGACGCCAGAAAACGCATAAAGAGGATTGCCAGAAGCGGATAAGCGGCATAGTTTCAACAGATACTATTCTGTGGGAACGTCTTATGACCGCTGATACCCTGGCGCCGCCGACACAAACCCGTCTGTTCGATTCGCTCGACGATCAGGCGCTGGATGCCATGCTGACCGTACTCAAACGCCTGCGTGACGATCCGCGTGACGGCAAGATCGATCTCGGCATCGGTGTCTATAATGATGAAGCCGGCCGTACCCCCGTCATGCAGGCGGTGCGCCAGGCTGAATTTATCATCGCTGAAAACCAGACCACCAAGGCCTATGTGGCGGCCGAGGGCGATGCACGGTTTGTCGCCCTGCTGGCGCCAATCGTGTTGGGCGCCAGCCGCGCTGCCGATGACCATTATTGCGGCCTGCAAACGCCGGGGGGCACCGGGGCTTTGCGTCTGGCGGCGGAACTGATCGCTCGCGCCAATCCGGAGGCTCGTGTCTGGGTCGGCGCCCCCACCTGGGTCAACCACTATGCCCTGATGCACTCCGTGGGCTTGCCGGTGATCGAGCATCCGTTCTTTGACCAGGCGACACAAACCGTCCTTTTCGACGAAATGATCAGCACGTTGGAAACCGCCCGCGCCGGCGATGTTCTGCTGCTTCACGCCTGTTGTCACAACCCGACCGGCGCTGGCTTTACCGCAGATCAGTGGCGCATTATCGCCGATCTGTGCGCCCGCAAGGGCTTGCTGCCACTGGTCGACATCGCTTATCAGGGTCTGGGCTACGGTCTCGAAGCAGACGCGGCAGACATGCGAACTGTGCTCGACACCGTACCTGAAGCGCTCATCACGGCCTCTTGTTCTAAAAATTTCGGCATCTACCGTGAACGGACCGGCGCCTTGTGGATCAAGGCCAGCAACGCCCAGGCGGCGTTTCGTGCCCGCGCCACCTGCGTCAAAGCGGGTCGATCCATGTGGTCCATGCCGCCAGATCACGGCGCTTCGGTGGTCCGCACCATTCTGGACTCGCCAGACCTGACGGCCAGCTGGCAGGCCGAGCTGGCCACCATGCGTAACCGCCTCAATGCTGTCCGCGCCGGACTGGCCAGGGCCGTGCCACAATTGGCTGCGGTGGCGCAGCAGACCGGCATGTTCGCCCTGCTGCCCCTCAGCCGTGCAGCGGTGACTGAGCTGCGCATCAATCATGGCATCTACATGATGGATAATGGTAGGGCCAATATCGCCGGCCTGACGTCTGAAAACCTGCCGCGTTTCGCTGCCGCGCTGGCGCCACACCTGAACACGGGAGACTGATATGCCAGAAAATCCTCTGGGTTTGAATGGGTTTGCCTTTGTCGAGTTTACCGGTCCGGATACCGCTGCCATGGCCCATCAACTGGAAATGATGGGCTTTGTCGCGGCCTCGCGTCATTCGGAACGCAATATCGTTCGCTACAAGCAAGGCACGATCAACTTCCTGCTCAATACCGCCGCCAGCCCGCAGGCGGTCGATTTCGCCGCCCACCACGGCCCGTCGGCCAATGGCATGGCTTTCCGTGTTGCCGATGCCAGGGCGGCCTATGATTTGGCCCTGCAAAATGGCGCGCAGGCCGTTGATGCCGCGCAAGGCGCGCTTGGCGCCGGCAGTTATGCGCTGAAAGGTATTGGCGGATCGCTGCTCTATCTGATCGATCACGATATCTATGCGGATTGGGACGCCATTCCCGGCGCGGTTGATAATGAACACCTGAACAGTGTCGGCTTCCAGATGCTTGATCACCTGACGCACAATGTGGCGCGCGGTCAAATGCGTACCTGGTCGAGCTTTTACGCCCAGATATTCGGCTTTGAGGAGCAGAAATATTTCGATATCAAGGGTCAGGCGACCGGCCTCTTCTCACAAGCCATGATCGCGCCCGATGGTCATATCCGCATCCCGCTCAACGAAAGTCAGGACGATACCAGCCAGATCGAGGAATTCCTGCGCCAGTATAATGGCGAGGGCATCCAGCATATCGCGCTGACCACCGACAATATTTTTGAGACGGTCGAAAAGCTGCGGGCGCGTGGCGTCAAATTGCAGGATACCATCGAGACCTATTATGATCTGGTCGACAAACGCGTGCCCGGCCATGGCGAAGATCTGGAACGCCTCAAGGCCAATCGTATCCTGATCGATGGCGCGGTCGGCGATGAAGGTATATTGTTGCAGATCTTCACCGAGAATACCTTCGGTCCGATTTTCTTCGAAATCATCCAGCGCAAGGGCAATCAGGGCTTCGGCAATGGTAATTTCCAGGCTTTGTTTGAATCGATTGAGCTGGATCAGATACGGCGCGGGGTGATCAAGGTTGTTTAGAACTTAGTAAAATACCCGACCGTCCGGCGTAGCCTTTAGGCGAAGACGGATGGTGGTGGGGTGTCTTGCTTCTACAGGGAGACAATAATGATCGAAAACCCTGCTTACATGACCGGTTTCGGCAACCATTTTTCGACAGAAGCCGTGCCTGGCGCCCTGTCGATTGGCCAGAACTCACCCCAGCAGGTGCCCTTCGGGCTCTACGCCGAACAGCTTTCCGGGTCGGCCTTTACCGCGCCGCGCGCTGAGAACCGCCGTTCCTGGCTCTATCGCCTGCGCCCCTCGGCCAGTCATGCGCCCTTTACACCCTATCGGGACGCGCCGGCTTTCGCGCCCCCGACGCCCAACCGCTTGCGCTGGTCTCCTCTCACCGCGCCTGACAAACCTGCCGATTTCATCGATGGCCTGACCGCCTATGCCGGCAATGGCGATCCGCTGGCCCAGACCGGCGTCACCATCTGGCTCTACGCCGCCAACCGTTCGATGGACCGCGCCTTTTTCGACGCTGATGGTGAGTTACTAATCGTGCCGCAATCTGGCCGGCTGGTGATCTTCACCGAAATGGGCGTGCTGAAAATAGAGCCGCTCCAGATCGCCGTCATTCCGCGTGGCGTAAAGTTCCGCGTGGCCCTGCCGGAAGGTCACGCCACCGGTTATGTGCTGGAAAATCACGGCCATCCGTTCCGCCTGCCCGATCTTGGCCCGATCGGCGCCAACGGCCTGGCCAATCCGCGCGATTTTGAAACGCCGTTCGCCGCCTTTGAGGATATTGATGGCGATTGCGGATTGATTCAAAAATTCAGCGGCCGGTTGTGGAGCACCCGGATCAATCATTCGCCGCTCGATGTGGTGGCCTGGCACGGCAATCTGGCGCCTTATCGCTATGACCTGCGGCGCTTCAATACGATCAATACGGTCAGTTTCGACCATCCCGATCCGTCAATTTTCACTGTCCTGACCTCGCCTTCGGAGACACCCGGCACGGTCAATGCCGATTTCGTCATCTTCCCGCCGCGCTGGATGGTGGCCGAACACACCTTCCGCCCGCCGTGGTTTCATCGCAATATCATGAGCGAATTCATGGGCCTGATTGCCGGCGCCTATGATGCCAAATCAGAAGGTTTCGCGCCGGGTGGCGCCAGTCTGCATAACTGCATGAATGGTCACGGTCCCGACAAGGCCAGCTATGAAGCCGCCATCGCCGCCGATCTCAAGCCGCACAAAATTGAGGGGACGATGGCCTTTATGTTCGAGAGCCGCCTGCCCCTTATCCCCACCACTTTCGCAATGGAAACGCCGCTATTGCAGCGCGACTACGATCACTGCTGGGACAACTTCAAAAAGGCCGAACTGCCAAAATGATAGACTCAACCCACGATCCCAAACTGACCTCATGGGTGGCCAGCGCCAATGGCCACGCGGATTTCCCGATCCAGAACCTGCCGCTCGGTCTGTTCTCGCCTGCTAATGAGGCGCCACGCGCCGGCACGGCCATCGGCGATGATATCATCGAATGGCAGGCCCTTGTCGCCGCCGGTCTGTTGCAGGACAGCCTGACGATGGAGGATGTGATGGCGACGCCAGCCCTGCGCAAATCCCTGCGTCAGCAATTGTCTAAGCTGTTGAGCGATCCGCAATACCGCGAAGCTGCCGAGCCCTATCTGCACCTGGCCGACGACTGCACCTTGCACCTGCCTATGCGCATCGGCGACTACACCGATTTCTACGCCGGTATCCATCACGCGGTGACGGTCGGCAAGCTGTTCCGGCCCGACACCCCCCTGCTGCCCAATTACAAGCATGTGCCAATCGGCTATCATGGCCGCGCCTCGTCCATCCGTCCCAGCGGTGCGCCCGTCATCCGCCCCAAAGGTCAGACTAAAGCGCCCGATGCCGAAAATCCGGTTTTTGGTCCCAGCAAGCGGCTCGATTTTGAACTGGAACTGGGAATCTGGGTCAGCCCCGGTAACACGCTCGGTCAGCCGATCGATATTGCCGACGCGGCCGACCACATCGCCGGTTACGGCCTGCTCAATGACTGGTCGGCGCGCGATTTCCAGGCGTGGGAATATCAGCCGCTCGGGCCTTTCCTCGCCAAGAACTTCATGACGACGATCTCGCCATGGATCATCACACCGGAGGCCCTGGCGCCGTTTCGTCTGGCGCAGGCGGGCCGCCCGGAAGGCGATCCGAAGCCCCTGCCCTATCTGCAGGACGATGCCGATCAGGCAAACGGCGCGTTGAAACTCTCGTTGGAAGTGCTGATCCAGACCAACGACATGCGCGCGCAAAACCTGCCGCCCCACGCCCTCAGCCACAGCGAGGCGCGCCATATGTACTGGACGCCGGCGCAACTCGTCACCCACCACGCCAGCAATGGCTGCAATCTGCAAACCGGCGACCTGCTCGGCACCGGCACCATATCCGGGCCGTCTCCTGACAGCGCAGGCAGCCTGCTCGAACTGTCCGAAGGTGGTAAAAAACCCGTGACTTTGCCGTCAAATGAAACACGCACCTTTCTTGAAGACGGCGATGCGCTTATCTTGAGGGCACGAACGGATGCGGACGGCTTTGTCAGCATCGGCTTCGGTGAGTGCCGCGGGTTGATTTTACCGGCCAACTAAGAAAGCAGGCGAGGATGCTCAAGCTGCATGACTACTGGCGCTCCAGCGCCGCCTATCGCGTTCGGATCGCCCTCAATCTGAAGGGTCTGGACTACAAGCAAGACAGCCACGACCTGCGCACCAACGCCCAGCATCTCGACAGCTATAAGGCGCTCAATCCGCAGGGCCTGGTGCCGGCGCTCGATATCGGCGGCCACGTCCTGACGCAAAGTTCGGCCATCATGGAATGGCTGGAGGAAACCTGCCCCGAACCACCACTCTTACCTCGCGCCGCAGCCGACCGCGCCGTGGTTCGCTCCATGGCCGCGTTGATCGCCTGCGATATCCATCCGCTCAATAACCTCCGCGTCCTGCGCGAACTGAAGAACGACTGGGGCGCCGACGAGGCCCAGACGAAGATGTGGGCGAAGGGCTGGATCGCCGAGGGCTTCACCGCCCTGGAAGCCGTGATCGCCCGTCATGGCGGCGGCTACTGCTTCGGCGACCGCCCGACCCTGGCTGACTGCTTCCTGGTGCCGCAGGTTTTTTCCGCCCAACGCTTCGGCGTCAGCCTTGATCCTTACCCCAATATCCGCGCGGTGAACGAGCGCTGCGACGAGCACCCGGCTTTCTCCCGCGCGCATCCGACGCATCAGCCCGATGCCGATACGGTCGATTTCAATATCAGATGAACCCACGCGTCTACGCCACCCCCGCCGGCGTAAAACTGGGGCCGAAGGATCAGATCGCATCGGATGGCGCCCGCAATTTCGTGCTCGAAATCGGTGAGGCGCATTTTCATGGCTTCGTGGTGCGTAAAGGTGACGACTATTACGGCTATGTCGACCAATGCCCCCATGCCGGCCTGCCACTGGCACAGGAACTCGATGATTACCTGACGCCGCAGGCCGACCTGATTAGCTGTAGCTGGCATGGCGCACTCTTCCGTATCTCTTCCGGGCAATGTGTGGGCGGCCCGTGCGCCGGACAATCCCTGACATCGTGGCCGGTGCGGATCGAGGGCGACCTCATCGTCACGGCCTAGACATTGGCGTAAAGCGCCTGGCTCTGGTAACGGTCCGTACATACGCCTGTGCTAATATCGAAATCGATATTCATTCTTTCATACAGGCGGCCATGGAACTGAAAATAACCCGGATTGGCAATTCGCTCGGCGTTATCCTGCCGCGCGACCTGCTCAGTCGTCTCAAGCTCGACAAGGGCGACTCAATCTTCATCACCGAGACGCCCGAAGGCTATAGTCTTTCCCCCTACGACCCTGTTTTCGCAGAACAGATGCAAACCGCCAGGGATTTGATGAAAAAACGCCGCAATGCCGTTCACGAACTGAGCAAGTAAATGCCTTCTTTACTGATCCGTGAAGATGTAATTGAGGCCATTCAGGCAGAACAGATCACCAGATATGGCGGCCGGGCAGGTTTACGCGAACGCAGCCTGATCGGTCTCATGTATGCCCGTCTGCGCGCCCTCAATGAAAGCGCCTCAACCGACCTGGCAAGCCTGGCGGCCTGTTATGGCTATGCCATAGCCCATGACCAGCTTTTCCATGACGCAAATCTGTCAACGGCGCTGATCACCACCGAGCTTTTTCTGTCCTTAAACGGCTATCGCCTGAGCGCAGATGATACGACCTGCTTCCTGAGCTTTAGCGTGGTCGGGAACGATGAACTGAGCGCGGAAGCCTTCGCCAGCTGGATTCGCGGCCATATTGAACCAAAGAGTGAAGTCACTTCTTAAAGTACGTAATTCATCGGACAAATTAACGTCCTTACAATCAAATTGATTCATATTCATCGATATATGACTGTCGACGACCTGTAAAAAAGGCGTGGAAAAGCTTAACGACTGGTAAAATACCAGCGGCAATTCGATGGATGCACCATGTTTAGAGTTCTTTACTGCCTAAAAGATCAGCATGACTGGAAGCTGGTCTTGCTCGCCGCCGCTGTGTGCATTTTTTCCTGTATCGTCGCGGTTCTGACCATAGAGCGGGCCCAGTCCGCTTCCGGCAAACAACGTATGCACTGGGTGCTGACGGCCGGCGCGGCTGGTGGCTTCGGCATATGGGCCACACACTTTATTGCCATGCTGGCCTTTAATCCGGGCATAGAGACGGGTTTTAATCTTCGGCTCACCCTGCTGTCGCTGTTTTGCGCCATGGGCATTACGGCCGGCGGCATTGAAGTCGGCATCAGCCGAAGCTTCCGCTATTCAAGCCTTGTCGGCGGCGCCGTCCTTGGCACGGGTATCGCCACCATGCACTTTCTTGGCATGATGGCGCTGGATTTGCCCGGCCACATCGTCTGGGCGCCGGATCTGGTAATTTTTTCGATTTTTATTGGCATTACCCTCAGCGCCCTCACCATGTGGGCCATGACGCAGTCATCCTCAAAAGCGCGCAACGGGCGCTGGGTCGGACGGCTATCGCCGCTTTTGCTCGTTCTGGCCATTGTGTCGCATCACTTCACCGCTATGGGAGCGGTCACCATCCAGCCTGATCCCGCCCAGGCTATCGGCGGCCTGGTGCTGTCTCCGGGCTCGATGTCACTGGCTATTACCTTCGCCGCCATCGCCGTGCTGGCCTTGTGCGCTTTCGCCGTTATTTCAGAACGCAGGCTTGACCTGATGCGCGATGAAAGCAATCGCCGCTTTCGTGTGTTGCTGGAAGGACTTGAAGATACCGCGATTTTCCTGCTCGATCCGCAAGGCCGCGTTACCGATTGGAATGCCGGAAGTGATCGCAACAATGGCTATCGTGTCGAAGATATTACCGGGCGAATCTATGCTGATGTATGCGCCGTCGACGCCGACTTTCCGGTCCGATACCGCGAAGCACTGAAACAGGCTGAACGCGATGGCCGTGCGGAGCTCGAAGGACCGGCACGACGGGTTGATGGCCGGGTCTTCTGGGGGCAAACCCTGCTGCGCGCCCTGCGTGATAATGATGACAAGCTGCT
>CAMLIY010000046.1 GCA_946480125.1 uncultured Asticcacaulis sp. | reverse complement strand
CAATTTCGCCATGGCCGCATGTCCAGGCAGGCAGGGGGATGCTTCTGCCTGAAACCGAGGGAGTCGTAAAGTAGAGATTGCCCCTACTTCGCGTCCTTCGCGGGAAGTTTAAAGCGCACATCGGTATTGGCCATCAGCCACACTGTAGCGGTATAGGCGGCAACGTTCTGGCTCAGTTGCTGAGGGTCAACGCGGTCCAGCGTGTCGTTCGGCGTATGGTGGGTATCGAAATAGCGGTAGCCATCCTGATTGAGATCGAAAGCCGGCACGAAACCGTTCATGGCGCCGGAATCTTCGCCGCCGTGAGGCGTCGCCTTGGTGTCCTGATAAATGCCCAGCGGATAAAGCAGATTGCCGAGTTTGGTGACGAAAGCCGCATCATCGGTTGGCGACAAAGCGAAATTGTTAATACGATCGGCGCCGAAATCAGATTCGGCGTGGGCAACATAGTTGACCAGTTCGGCCTTGTGCGCCTCGCGGAAGGCGCCGCCGCCGGTTTCGGTCGTATCCCCGGCCGGCTGGGAGACTTCTTCCGAACCCCAGAAAACAACGCGGATGGTGCGCTTGGGCTTGAGGTCATGATCGATCAATACCTTGGCGGCGGCCATGGTGATGGCGATGCCGGCGCCGTCATCGATGGCGCCGGTGCCCTGGTCCCAGCTATCGAGGTGGCCACCGAGCACGATGGTCTCTTCCGGCTTTTCGGAGCCGACCAGATCTGCCACGACATTCTGCGAGGTTTTCAATCCCAGGAACTGGCCGGTGGTCTTCATGTGAATGGTGACTGGCCCGCCCTTCCCGGCCTTCTGCAAGGCTTCGATACGGCTGAGTTGCGAGGCGTCCGGCACGCTGATCGCCATGGCCGGAATCCCCTTGCCGTCAGACCAGGTCGAGGCGCCGGCATGGGCGAAGCGGTTGCCATCCGTGCTGAGGCTGCGCATGACAAAGCCGACCGCCCCGCGTTTTTGCGCCTCCATCGGTCCTTTGGCGCGCACCGTGCCCGACATCCGGCCGTAACCGGAGCCATTGCTGGCCTTGGCCATAGGTTGGAGAATGACGACGATCTTGCCGGTGACATCCGCCTTGGAATCGAGGAATTCCTGATATGTATCAAACATCACCGCCTCGGCCTCGACCTCACCGGCCGTCGAGCCACCAAGAGAGACACCGACCAGGGGTTGGGCGAATTCACCCGTGATGGCGATGGTTTCCGGGCCACCCCTCGCCCAGACATGCAGCGGGAAGGTTTCGATATGGACGTTCTGAAAGCCCAGTTCTTTGAGGTGGCCCGCAGCCCATTCTGCTGCCTGCTTTTCGCGTTCGCTGCCGGCTGGTCGCGGTCCGAATCGCGTTGTCAGTTCGGAGAGGAAATCGTAGGCGACATTGGATTTCAGCGCATCATCGCGTAAGCTTGCCGCCTGAATCTCCACCGGCACGGACGCCGCCGCTGGCGCGGGTTTCGGTTTTGCCAGTACAGGCATGGCACTAAAGGCGAGAACAACGGCCAGGCCGGTGGCAATAAACTTCATGCTGATTTCCTAAGACTTACGCGGTAATTTCTTCGAAAGCGGCCAACGCGTTGCGTGCCTTGCCGGCTTCAACAACGGAGACTAAAGCCGCTTTCAGCTCATTGGTGGCAGCATCGACCTGCGCCTTGTCCCGGCCGCGCACCACCAGCTGCGTGCCGAAGGCGCCATCAAGCGACAAACCATAGGGATAGCTGCCGAGGGACAGGTCCGGATAGCGGGCATTGATCTCGCGCAGCGCATCGGCCGCGGCACTTTCGCCGACGTAGGAGAGTTTCACCGTGCGCGAAAGCACCTTGGCACCGGTACGCAGGCGTGGCGCCACATCTTCCAGCATGGCCTCCATGATCTTGGGCACGCCGGCCATGACGAAGACATTACCAATCTGGAAGCCGGGCGCCGCCGAAACAGGGTTTTTTATCAGGTCGGCGCCATGCGGGATACGGGCCATCCGGCGGCTGTTCTCGTTGAGCGTCCAGCCCATGGCGATCGAGCGATCCATCAGGAGCTTCAGCGCCGCCGGATGCTCGCTGATATCAACACCGAAGGCCTTGGCTATGCAGTCTGCGGTGATGTCGTCATGCGTCGGGCCTATGCCGCCGGTGGTGAAGATGTATTCGTAGGCATTGCGCACCGCGTTGATCGTGCTGATAATCTGCCGCTCGTCGTCATGGACCACGCGCACCTCCATGAGGTCGATACCCAGCGCGGTCAGGAATTTGGCGATTGTGTTGATATTGGTGTCGGTGGTACGCCCCGACAGGATTTCGTCGCCGATAATCACGATGGCGGCGGTCGGATTGGTCGTCATGGAAGGTACTCCAATAGTGTCAGACTCGCTTATCGACATGAGCGGCCTTATAAAAGGGCGGCTTGTCAGTAGATACAAGCGTTTCTTCGCCGATATCGAACTGGATACCGGCGAAACCATTACAGCACACTGCCCTAACCCCGGCAAGATGCTGGGCTTGTTAGATCCGGGTACGCCGGCGCTGGTGCCCCCTCTCCACGATCCGACGAAAAAGCTGCAATCCGGCTGGAGGCGCTGGAAGAAAACGGCATATGGGTCGGCGTCAATACACAATGGCCAAACCGGATCATTCCCCTGGTCATCAAAGCCGGCCTGATCTCCGAACTCTCCGGCTATACGATGATCCAGCCGGAGAAAAAGTATGGTCATAATTCGCGCATCGATCTCTATGCCAGTGGCCATGCTTTCCTGCCCGACGCCTATATAGAGATAAAGAATGTCCATCTTTCCCGACAAGCAGGACTGGCCGAATTTCCAGACTGCGTAACCGAACGCGGCGCCAAGCATTTGTATGAACTGATCGAGATGGTGAAGACCGGCTATCGCGCCGTGGTCGTTTTTTGTGTCCAGCGCGATGATTGCCAGCATTTCGGTATAGCCCGCGATTGCGATCCCGGCTTCGGCCGCGCCTATGATATGGCCCACCTGGCGGGTGTGGAATTCATAGCGGTTGGTTTTGGCGTCTCACCCGATGGCCATCGGTTTGCCGGCCGCCTGAAACTCATGCCGCGTCCAGAATAGCCCGCACACGCGCCGCCAGTTCATCGATGGTATAGGGTTTGCCGATCAGCTCCACGCCTTTATCTACAATTCCATTATGCACCACCGCATTGCGCGTGTAACCTGTGGTATAAAGCACCTTTATATCCGGACGGATTTTTTGCGCCGCATCCGCCAGCTTGCGGCCATTGACATCCGGCATCACAATATCTGTAAACAACAGGCTGATATCGGGGTGCGCCTGAAGCAAAACAAGCGCCGCCGCCGCGCTATCGGCTTCCAATATACGGTATCCCAGCTCGGTCAGGGCATCGCAGCTAAATTGCCGGACCGCCGGTTCATCATCAACAACCAATATGATTTCGCGATCATCACTGGTCAATATTTCCGGAACCGTTTCGCTGGCGTCGGCTTCGGCCTCTCCCTCACTGGCTCGCGGCAGATAAATCTTGATGGTAGTGCCCTGGCCGAGCTCGGAATAAATCTTCACGTGCCCGCCTGACTGCTTGACGAAGCCATAAACCTGGCTGAGGCCAAGTCCGGTGCCTTTGCCAACATCCTTGGTCGTGAAAAAAGGATCAAACGCCTTGGCCACCACCTCAAGCGCCATCCCTGTGCCTGTATCGGTAATGGCGATCAGCACATATTGTCCGGCAGGCACACCCATTTCCGTAGCGACATAGCGAGTATCCAGGTGGGCGTTTTGCGTCTCGATCGTCAGCTTGCCGCCTTCGGGCATGGCGTCACGGGCATTGACCCCCAGATTGAGGATCACGCTTTCCAGCTGGTTCGGGTCGGCATTCACCCGCCACAGCCCTCCGGCCAGTACCGTTTCCAGCCGGATATCGGCGCCAATCGAATGGCGCAGCAGGTCCGACATGCCGGACACCAGCTTGTTGGCATCGATAGATTCCGGACGCAGAGGCTGCTGGCGCGAGAAGGCCAATAATCTCTGGGTCAGATTGGCGGCGCGCTTGGCGCCTTCCGCCGCAGCCTCGACATAGCGCCTGGCGCGCGGGTCTTCCTGCCCTATGCGGCGATTGAGCAGATCGAGCGACCCCATGACCACGGCCAGCATATTATTGAAATCGTGGGCGATGCCGCCAGTAAGCTGCCCCACTGCTTCCATCTTCTGCGCCTGACGCAGTTGCTCCTCGGTCTTTTGCAACGCCTCCGCCTGTAATCGCTCAGGCGTGATATCGCGACCATAGGCATAGACATATTCACCTTCCAGGGTCGTATTCCACGATATCCAGCGTACCGAACCATCCTTGTGACGGAATCGATTGACGTACTGGGTCAGGTCATGCTCCGAGACCGCATCCACCAGCGCATAACGTGAGGCTTCCACATCCTCTGCCACCATCAGGTCCTGGAAATGGTGCCCGAGAATTTCGTCTGGCGCATAGCCGAGAATATCCAGCCAGGCCGGATTTGCCTCGCGGAAAATACCGGATGTATCCACCACCACATTGAGGTCGCGGGAATTGTTCCAGACACGGTCACGCGCGGCGCGGGCCTCAGCCAGTTCCTCCGCTTGCTGGCGTTCGCCCGTAATGTCGCGGCCCGCGCAATAATAGGCATCACCATAAGGCGAGGCCGTCCAGGCGATCCACAGCGAAGTGCCATCCTGTCGGATATAGCGGTTTTCAAAGCGGGGAATGGCGTTGCCGGCGATGAGGTGCTCAAACACCCGGAAGGTGCGCTCGACATCATCAGGGTGCAAAAAGTCGCTGAAAGGCTTGGCGCTCAGTTCGTCGTCACTGTAACCCAGCATGCGCGGCCATGACGGATTAAAGCTTTTGAGGTACCCGTCCGCCCCGATTACACATAGTAAATCAGGCGTAATCTGCCAATATTGCCCGCCCACCGCCGAGCGTTCGATCACTTCCTTTTGAAGATTGGTATTCAGCTTGCGCAGTTCCAGGGTCACCCGTGCGCGCTCGGACGCGGTATGGGTGCGTTCCGCCACTTCGCGGATCAGGGCCAGTTCGTCTTCCGGCCATTCCCGTGCGTCTTTATGATTGAGATACAAAAGCCCGACAAACCGTCCTTGTTCGGTTACCGGCATATTGATGGTGGATTGGGCACTGATTTTTTTCAGGGCGGCCGCATGCACCGCCGTGCGCGGATCTGTTTCGGCATCGGCGAAGACCACCGTGTCGCCCCGCTTCAAATCCTCGATATAAGAGCCATAATTGCGGAAATGCAAAACACCCGCCAGGGTCTTGATACCCGGCGCGTTCCAGTCACGTTCGATAGTGATGGTTTCATTTTCGCGGTCGATCACGCCATAACCGGCACGGCTGACCTGTAATGTCTCTCCCAGCACACGGGCGGCGGTGAAGGCGATCTCGGTCGGATCTTCAAGGTCGCGGAGTTCATCATTCAGGCGGATCAAAGCCTGGTGCCGCTGTTCGGACTGGTGGTTCGTCGTTACATCGTAGCCGCCGACAAAGATGCCGGAAACCTCACCCGCCGCGTTGCGGACCGGTTCATAAACAAAATCCAGATAGCGGTCCCTGGTTTCACCCGCAAACCGAACAGGCAAGGAGCGCGCTACGAAAGGCTGTCCAGTCGCGTACACCGTGTCAAGCAGCTCGTATATCCCCTGCCCTTCCAGTTCCGCAAACGCCTCCCGCACCGTCCGCCCGATAAAGGGCCGTCCACCACCAATGGCGATATAGGCGTCGTTGACATAGGTATAAAGATGCTGCGGCCCTTCCAGAATGGCGGCAAAACCCGGCATCTGCTGGAGCATGTTCTGTTGCCGCTCGCGCTCCGCCTCAGCGACGCGTTCGGCATGCACGCGTTCGGTGATTTCGACCACAATGGCGATCACACCTGCCGGTTTGCCTGCTTCATCCGGCACGGGTGAATAGTCGAGATCCAGCCAGACCTCTTCCGGTTCCCCGGTGCGGTTAAGCACCAGCACATGATTGCGATAGGCCAGAGTGCCGCCTGACAAACCAACCTTCATGATATTGTCGTTGAAATCGGCCACTTCCGGCCAACCTTCGCGCACCTTGGAGCCGAGCAGTTGCGGATGCCGGCCGCCGGCAAAAACGGAATAGCCGTCATTGTAAAGCATGACGCCGTCGTCATTCCACAGCATGACCATTGGCACCGGCGAACGTAACAGCAGACCTAACGCCGTACGCAGACTTTGCGGCCAGGTCTCGATCGGTCCGATGGAGGTGCTTGACCAATCATAACCGGCGATAAGGCGGCCCGTTTCGCCGCCACTTGCGGTCAGGCTGTCAATAAACAGGTCCGTTGCGGTTTTCTCAGGAGACATTTCGGGCTCGTTACAAAATAATGGGAACCCGGCTGAGAATCTTCCTGCCCCCGTAGCAAATCGTTTAGCGCTTATAAGCTATCGGGCGCGGTAATAAGGGATCAATTAGGAACGGCTTCTCAAGCATCCGTTTTGATCGGCTTTGAGCCCAGGGCCACCACCGCCAGCAAGGCCGGCATCAGGGCCGCTTCCTGGCCGGGCACGGCGAAATAACGCGGCTCCCAGTCCGGTTTGAATTTTTCCTTATAGGCGCGCAGACCTTCGAAATTGTAGAAATCACCGCCGAACTGATAAATGACCGAAGCGATCTTATACCAGGCCCGGCTGAGGGGTTTGGCTTCCAGTCCGGCCAGCGGCGCCATGCCCAGTGAGAAATGGCCGTAGCCCTGCTCACGGCTATAAATAATCAGTTGCAGGAACAGGTATTCCATTATGCTCGGCGGGGAGGCCGGATCGTAACGCATCAGGTCGAGCGTCAGCAGGGTCTTATCCTGGGTCGGCCACAGATTGGCGAAGGCCATGATCTCGCCGTCCAGCCGCACCACGGCCACCGGCGTCAGGCGCATATAATCCGCCTTGAAGGAACCGAGCGAATAGCTTTTTTCCTTGGCGGACTTGGTTTCCAGCCAGGCATCCGACACCTGTTTCAGCCGCGTCATATGCGGCTCCAGATTTTCGGGCGCGATGACTTCAAAAGTGGCGTCCACCCCCTCGAAGCGTTTCAGGGTCTGACGGAACCCGTAGCCTTTCTTGCCGGATAAATCGAAACGACTCACATCAACCATGGCCTCCTCGCCGACCTTGTAAGGCCACAGGCCAAGATCGAGCACCAGTGGAAGGAGCGCCGGGCTGATCTGGTAGAAACTGAGTCTGGCATTGGCCATCGCCGCCATTTCCTTCAGTTCCCAACACAGAGACCTCGCCTCCGCTTGCGGACCGACGGGTTCGCCCATCACCACCCATTGCTTGCCCGAGACGCCATACATTATGAAAGCCGTGCGGGCGTCGTTCCACAGGATCTGTTTGTCACGCAACAGGGCCAGCCAGGCCTGCGGATTGGACGCGCCGGAAACAACCGCCTTGAGCGGTTCCATGTCCTCAGCATCCGGCATAAGCGGCGCCTGACGTGCAATGCCGAACAGCCGGTAAAGCGTGATCAGGGCAATGGTGACAATGATGACCACCACGCCGCGCAGAAAACGCGACGTATTGGCATGATAAGAAAAATTGATCCACATGGAATGGGCATAGGGGTGGTGCTTGTAAATATAGAACCCGCCCCAGATGATCAGGCCAAGTGTAAACAGGCTGACAAAAGCCCAAAGCGGATTGATAGACAGGCTCAGAAGGTTTGAACGCCGATTGAACGCGCTCTTGCACGGTATCAGCAACAGGGCGCAAACGGTCAGCAGCCCGGCGTTGACAAGAGCCAGCTCACGGGTCAGCGACAAGACAGCGCCGGCGCAGAGTAGACCGATGGCCATATACCAGGCCGTCTCGATGCGTTCCCACAGGGCGCGCGCCAGAAAAATCATCATGACCCCAATAACCAGGCCAATAACGTGCGAAAATTCAACCAGACCCAGCGGCAGCCATTTCTGCACCATTGGCATGACCGCGGGATCGATGGGGGTCAGAATGGACAGCAGCAACAGGGTGCCGGCGGCAAACATTACCGCCGCGAACACGGCCGGAATCATGCGTGTGGCGAAATCGAACAGAATATGATTGAGGTTCACCCGAGCCGTCATGATGGCTATTCACCACAATTCGGCGCAACGAACAAGAGACGCCGTCAGCTGGCCTTGCTGCACCAGTTGTCACGGATATCCAGTTGCAGGCAAAGGGAATGGGCCTGATCTTCGCTGGCCACCGGCCCAACCTTTAATCGCACCATCGGTTTACCGGCGGCGGTGGTGATCTTCTGATATACCGGGTGATACTGCTCAACGCCCGGATAGCGCGCCTGCAAACCCAGCCAGGCGTTCTGCGCCGCTTCCGCTGACCCGAAAGAACCGATCTGGATGACGCGATTACCGCGTGTGGTCACCACCGTCGTTACCGGCACGGGGGCCTGGGGTGAAGTCGCGGTGCCGGTTTCCAGCGGGGGGTTGGCCTCGGTCGGCATTTTGAGCGGGTCAACAATCGCTATCTTGAATTTGGGTTTGACAATCGGCCCGTTGCCATCATGCAGCAGACCGCCCTTACCGACCGTCAGGTCTTTGGCGGTATTGACGACGAGTTCCACGTCTGCCTTGCTGAGGCTTTTCGCAGCCGCATCGGCCGGCTTGCCGCTGTCATCGACAGGAATTTCTTTGATCCTGGCCAGAGATTCTTTCAGATTCTGATTGTCGCACGCCGTCAAACTGAAGGCACATATCGCCGCAGCGCACAAAATGAGAGCTTTACGAAAGGGGGCAAGATCGGTCATAAGGCCGATTATGCGCCTGACCCGCGAAAATAGGGTTAGCGAAGATGGTTAATAACGGATAATTGATATGCCGGATACCACCCGTCCTTTTGAAACCCTCCACGTTCGCACCCTGCCTGCCCTTAAGGCAGAGTTGGCCAGTTTGCGTGCTCACGGCGCCACCATCGGGTTTGTTCCCACCATGGGCGCCTTGCATGATGGCCATCTGGCGCTCGTCCGTCACGCCAAATCCCTGTGTGACAAGGTGGTTGTGTCTATCTTCGTCAACCCCCTGCAATTCGCCCCGACAGAAGATCTCGACCGCTATCCGCGTGATGAGGCCGGCGATATTGCCCGTCTGCAAAGCGTCGGCTGCGATCTGGTTTACCTGCCAACCGTCGATGTCCTTTATCCGGGCAATTTCGTCAGCCGTATTGAAATGAACGGTCCGGCGCTGGACCTTGAAACCGATTTTCGGCCGCAGTTCTTCTCCGGCGTCGCCACAGTGGTGTCGAAACTGTTCAACCAGGTGCGTCCGGATGTGGCGGTATTTGGTGAAAAAGATTTCCAGCAACTGGCCGTTGTCCGCGCCATGGTGCGTGACTTCGACATGGGTATAGAGATTGTGGGCATGCCAACCGTGCGTGAAGCCGATGGCCTCGCCCTCTCCTCGCGCAATGCCTATCTCACCCCCGAAGAACGCGCCATTGCCCCGAAACTGCATCAGACGCTGGAGGCTATTCGTGATGGTGCGGATATCGAGCAGGCGAAGGCAGACCTGAAAAACGCCGGTTTCGGCCCGATCGACTATATCGCCCTGCGCGATGCCGATACGCTTGGCGACATTACACCGGAGACAAAATCCCGTCGCCTTCTGGCCGCCCTGTGGCTCGGCAAGACCCGTTTGATCGATAACATAGCCGTCTGAGCTACCATACGCCTGCTTCTTTCAGCGCCTTCATCATATCCGGCGGGAGGTCGGCTTCGCCCTCGATGATATCGCGCGGCGCATCTTCCGGCTTGAGGTAACGCCAGCCCTGGAAGGCCCGGCGCGGCTGAGCCTCTGTCAGGAAGTTCTTTGTAGACAAACCTATGCGCCAATGGTCTGCCTCTTCATCAAACGAGACGATCTCGCGCCGGCACAGGATTACCCCTTTGATCACCCAGTAGAGCGAACCGCCATCCAGCAGTTCCTCCCAGCGCGTCGGACGGTTGCGCGTATGGATATATGAGATTTCTCCCTGCGCTTTTTCCCAGCCCCGCAAGTCATCGAGGCTATCAGCCCCTACGCATAATTTTACCAGATGAATATCACTCAAACGGACTCAAGCCTTAACAGCGTTAAAAAAGAAGCTTAAATATTTAGAAGCAAATCGGGCGCACTTCTATACCAAAAGTGTGTCCAAACGACGATAGAGGTTTTGTGTAGAGTATGGCCAAGGACACTCCCTCATTGCAAGCGGCGCTGGAAAGCCTCTTCGGCACGGCCCTGGGTCAGAGCGCCAGCCTGATCTCTCTGCCTGGTGGATCCCGCCTGTTCAGCGCCGGTGACGAATCGGATCACCTTTATCTGCTTCGTTCAGGCCGGCTCGGTGCGTTTCGCCATGATGAAGACCACGACGAACTATCGTTGATTGGCATTATCCGTCCTGGGGAACCAGTGGGCGAAATGTCTCTGATCGCCGGCACCGCTCATACCTCAACCGTCATGGCCCTGCGCGATTCCGACCTCCTGGCCATGCCGCGTGAGGACTTCTTCACCGCCATGGAATCGCGTCCCGAACTGACACTGGCCCTGTCTAAGAAAATGATCGAACGCGCCAAGCGTGAAATGCCCAACGTCACGCCCAATGTCTTCGCTTTTTATGCCATCTGCGATCAGCCTGTGCGTCCGCTGGTTGATCGCGTGGCGGATCAGGTGCGTGCACTGGGCTACAAGGTTGCTGTCATCGACAAGAGCTTCCACGGCACATCGCCCGAAGCCTTCACGCAAATCGAAGCGGAAAATGACTATGTGCTGCATGTGGCTGAATGTCATGAAAGTCACTGGCGGCTCCTGAGCGCACGCCAGGTCGACCACGTCTTCCTGCTGGCCAATGCCGAGCGCGCACCCGACGCCATGGCCAGCGCCTGGGAAAAGTCACTGCTCCATCGTGCGCCAGACCTGATTCTGCTTTATCCAGGCGACAGCCGGCCGCATATTCCCGGTCGCACAAAGGCCTGGCTCAACGTTATCGAACCGACCCGCTGGTTTCACACACATCCTGAAAATGTCAATGACGCCGCCCGACTGGCGCGCATCGTCACCGGGCATAGCGTCGGTGTGGTCTTTTCGGGTGGCGGCGCCCGCGCTTTTGCGGAGATCGGCGCCATTCAGGCCCTGCGTGAAGCCCACATACCCATCGATTTTGTCTGCGGCTCCTCCATGGGCGCCATCCTGGCCGCCAGTCTGGCGCTCGGCTGGAACGAGGCCGAAATCGACTGGCGCATCCGCGACGCCTTTGTGAACTCCTCCCCGCTTGACGATGTGGTTATGCCGTTCATTTCGATGGTATCCGGCGCCAAGGTCAACAAGCGACTGGAAAAACATTTCGGCGACATTCAGATCGAAGATATGCCGATCCCCTATTTCTGCCTGTCGTCCAACCTGACCACCGGCGTATTGAAGGTCCACAAAACCGGCCTGCTTCGCCAGGCGTTACGGGCTTCCATTTCTTTACCGGGTGTGTTGCCGCCCGTTGTAGAGGACGGTCAGGTGCTGGTAGATGGCGCGGTGATGCGCTCCTTCCCCGCCACCATGATGCGCAATACCCATCTGGGCACCGTTATCGGCGTTGATGTCACCAGAGCGCGCGGACTTGATCCGCGAGCGCTGAGTGTACCGAAAAATCTGGGTTCATGGTTCGCCAAAGGCGACTGGCGGAGAGGACCACCGATCGTTTCGGTCATGATGAGATCGGCCACCATCACCACCGCCGCCGACCTGGCCCTGTCACGCGCGGCCACCGACCTGTTGATCATACCCGAACCTGAAGGCGTCGAAATCCGTGACTGGAAGGCCTATGACAAGGCGGTGGAGAGTGGATACCAGACAACCGTGGCAACCTTGGCGCAGCTTGATTCGCCGGTAACGACCCTGCGTAAGCTTGGACGCAGCATACATCCCAACATTCCGGCTTTCACGCCTGATGACAGCTATATGGCGATAGCCGTAGAACCGCCAGAGAAACTGGGGCGAAAAGCCTAGTCCTTGAGTCCGCCCAAACGCTTCATGATCAACCACACTGATATCGACACAAAAAGTATGCCAAGGGCTGCCGTGCTTATGGAAATGAAGGTATAGGTATCGACCATACCGTTACGGATTACAGTCTGATCATGCGTTGCCTGCCACCAGGCGCCCGTGGCGGCGCCAAGGCAGCCCAGACCAATGCCGCTAATGGTAATCAGCCACAGGGTTTTCATGATCATCTGCCATAAGGTGTCGCCTTCTTGCGCATCCTCTTCCGCAGACAGTGCGATGCGGTCGCCATTCATCATCCACGCCTCATTATCGTCCTCATAAGCGGCGGTCTGGAAATTGGATGATGGGCCGGCGCGCAGGAAAGGCTGTCCAGGTTCCGACAGAATGTTATGCGAGGCTTGCGGCGTCTGATAATCCTGAGGCAAAGGACGCTGGAGCTGATCACGCCAGTGCAGACCTGTATCAGCCGTCAGCGGGGCCTTCGAAGGGGCGGGCTGATCAACGGGCGCCGGATGGGGCAAATCTACAGTTTCGGACGCGGCCGTCATGACAGGCGTCGATGATGGTACGGGTTTTGCGTAAGGATTAAACGCCGTAATGACAGGCGCAGGCATGGTAGCGGCCGAACCATTTGGCATAAAATCGACAATTTGCGGCATGACCTCGGGCGCTACGGGTTCGGCGCGCGCGGAAATCTCAAAAGGGGCCGATTCAGCCGTCGAAGGCGAAATGACGCTGTGATTGGAAAACTCCAGATCTGGCTGTCTCGCCAGTTCCGGTGTCGAAATGACATTGTCCACCCTCACGGATTGCGGCTCATTGACAGGCTTTGTGACAGGCGCCGTCAGCGGACGCCCCAGATTGCCGCCGCCATAGGGGGAGTAAAGCCGCATCAAGGCGGCCGCCGCCTCGGCTTTGCGTGCCTGCTCGGCCTCGTCGTCAATCGGAGGCGCCGGGCGCGCCTGTTCGGCTTGTAAATTCTGAGCTTCCTGGCGTTGGCTTTCCAGGCGTTCGTTTTCGATACGCACCTGATCGAGACGCTCAGCCTCAATTCGTTCTTGCTCCAGCCTTAGCTGTTCCAAGCGTATCTGCTCCTGACGAACAGCCTCGGCCCGCAGGCTATCCATGCGCGCCGCTTCAGCCCGTTCCGCTTCGATACGCGCCTGTGCCTCACGCCATTGCTCAAGGCGTTCTTGCTCCAGCCTGGCCTGCTCCACCTTGGCCTGCTCCAGACGTGCGGTTTCAGCCGCACGGACCGCTGCCAGGGCTTCCGCCTGTCTTTGGGCTTCCAGGCGCTCTGCCTCAAGACGCAAGGTTTCCGCCCGGCGCGCGTCCTCAAGTCGCTGTTGTTCTGCCTCGGCGCGCGCAATGGTGGCTTGGAAATCAATATTCATGCCCGCCGCCGCAACAGAGGCGTCAGTGTCTTCGACCGCCTTAACCGGCGCCTGAATGCCTTGATGCAGGTTTTCGGCTACCGTTTCCGTGCGGGTATGGAGGTCGATAACCTGGCGCTGCACTGCCTGGGCGGCAGACGCATACGGATTTATATGGCCAGGTTCCGGCACGGTGACGGCGGGGGGGACGACATCTTCGACCGGCCGGCCCAGGGTGGCGGCCTGATGGCTGATATCTTCCGGTGTCAGGAAGAGGTTTTTTTCAGCGGCACGACGCCGGATCAGCGGGGCCAGGACGTAGGTCTGTCCATTGAATTCCGCCGAACGCCAGCTATCCATCGCCAAGGCCGCCTCGGCGAAGCGACCTTCATTGATGCGTTTGAGGACGGTCGACTGGGCGAAATTTTCAACCCCGATATTGAAGCAAAACGACACAAGCGCATCGAACTGGTTCTGGTTAAGCGGCAGCAGGATGAGGTTATTGATTGAATCCACAACCGGCAGCAGATCGAAACGCAACAGAGCGTCGGCGTCTTCCTGTGTCACCCGGGCGCCTTCACGGGCGGAGAAGGTATGGCCATAGCCGAGGGTCCAGCGGCCATCCGGCAAACGGGCCGCATTGGTGCGTAGTCCTTCAAAACTCTTGATGAGCTCGACCCCCGCCCTGGAGACTTTTTGACGCGCCCTCATCCGTAATCCCAGTTCCTGAACCTGACCCCAAGGTCAACACGTAACAGGCGTCCAAATTAATCAAACTGCCCGACTGACCCAAAACAAGACAGTTTTCGGCCCTGTGCTTTGATCTAGCAAACCACAGACCATTTAAGATTTACAGGATTATTATGGCAGCCAGACCAAGGAAACTGAAAAAGCCACAGAAATCGGTAACAAGAGTCACAAAGATAGGCGAAGCCCCCGCCGGATCGATGCCGAATTTTGCCGCCGCCATCGGGATCAGTGTCCCTGCCAGGGCCGCCATGGTGAAATTGATCAGAATGGCGCCGGCAATCACCGCCGCCAGCTTGGCGTCGTGCCAGAAGATCAGTGTGACCACGGCCAGGCCAATGGCAACGCAGGCACCGACCAGCCAGCCGGAAACAATTTCGCGCCACAAGGTGCGCGGGGCATTAGCCGCTGTCAATTCACGTGCCGACAGCGCCCGCACGGCCACGGTGAGGGCCTGAGTGCCGAAATTACCGCCGATGGATGCCACAACGGGCATAAGCGCCGCCAGAGCCACCATTTTGACGATTTCACCCTGGAAGGCGCTGATCACCGTGACTGAGGCAAAAGCCGTCAGCAGGTTGACCAGCAGCCAGGGCAGACGCGACTTGACCATGCCATAGATGCCGGTATCTCGGCCTTCAATATCCGACACGCCACCCAGCGCCAGGATATCTTCACGGTTTTCCGCCTGAATGATATTCACGATATCATCGACCGTGATCTGCCCCACCAGCCGCCCGGAGGCATCGACTACCGGCGCCGAGATCAGGTGGTATTTTTCGAAAATATAGGCGACCTCTTCCTGGTCCATATCGACGGTGATTTCCGTCGTCGGGTCCATCAGCGCCGACAGCACCATGTCGCGCTTGGTCCGCATCAGCACCGACACAGGCACCGCCCCAACCGGCTTGTGGCTGGGGTCGATAACGTAGATGTCGAAGAACAGTTCCGGCAGATCGTGCCCGGCCTCACGCATGTGGTCTATCGCGTGGCCGACGGTCCAGAAGCTGGGCGCTGCCATGACTTCGCGCTGCATCAGGCGGCCGGCGGTTTCTTCTTCATAGGCGAGCGAGGTGACAATGGCCTCGCGTTCGGATTCCGGCATGGCGGCCAGAACGGCCTTCTGCTGGTCTTCCTCAAGGTCTTCGAACACCGCCGCGGCGTCATCGGAATCGAGTTCCTGCAACACCTCGGCGATATCGGCCGTATGCATGCTTTCGATGACTTCCTCACGGATATCATCGTCGAGTTCCGGCAGTATGTCGGCCAGGGCGTCGGAGGGAATCCACGGAATGACCTCCTCGCGGTAGTCTTCCGACAGGAAGCCCAGCAGGTCGGCGATATCGGCGTAGTGCAGGGCGTCAAGCAATTCACGCAGGCGCAGGCCATCACCGCGATCGGCGGCGTCGATAACCAGTGAGATATATTGCGGATTAAGAGCGTAATCGTCCTTGAGAGCGAAATCCTCGATCTGCTCCGGCGTGATCAGCTCGGCATCGATCTCGTCATTATCGCGCGTGTCGCGGCGCTCTTTGACAGGCGCGGCAGCGACGGCGATGATCTCAGGTTCAGTAAATTCAGGCTTTTGAGGGGTTTCGGACTTCTGGCTCATCGCTCAGGCTCCTTTTACTACGCGCTGGCGTGCACCTCAAATTCGATACCGGCTCCGTCAATCCGACCCTGGTATTGGTCTGACCTAGTTCTAACATGAACGAAGGCTGGTGCGGTCAAGAAGACTCGAACTTCCACGGGTTGCCCCACAGCGACCTCAACGCTGCGCGTCTACCAATTCCGCCATGACCGCAAGCCATCCGGAGAGGGGCGCAGATAGCAACACTTTCACGCTTTGGGAAGCCCTTAATCACAACTATCCCAAAATATTAGTGGCGGCGCTTACGAGCCGATCGCCATATAGTCATAAACATTGGCCTGGCGTGTCACCACGATCGAGATCTTTTC
>CAMLIY010000045.1 GCA_946480125.1 uncultured Asticcacaulis sp. | reverse complement strand
CAATCACCGCTCAAGCCCGCCTACGCCCCGGACGCTCCGGTTGATGCCGGCGGCAAGCCGGGGCGCTTCCAGCTTCGGCCAGGCGGACTAGTCGATATCGGCCATGAAGGCGCGGGTTTCGCCTTCGACAACGAAGCCCCGCGTCATCGCACCTGGCTGCAACCGTTCGAGATCAGCGACCGCCTTGTCACCAATGGCGAGTGGCTGGCCTTCATGGAGGATGGCGGCTACAGCCGCCCGGACCTGTGGCTGTCAGACGGCTGGGCGCAGGTTCAGGCCCACGCCTGGACGGCGCCCTTCTACTGGCAAGCGGATGGCGATAGCTGGCAGGAGATGAGTTTGCGCGGCCTGCAAGCCATAGCCCCCGACGCGCCGGTGACCCATATCAGCTATTACGAGGCCGCCGCCTACGCTCACTGGGCCGGCGCCCGTCTGCCGACCGAGGCGGAATGGGAAGCCGCCGCCGCCGATGGCGTGCTGGAACAGGTGGATGATGTCGCCTGGCAATGGACCGGCAGCGCCTACCTGCCCTATCCCGGATTCCAGCCCGGCGCCGGCGCGGTCGGCGAATATAACGGCAAGTTCATGAGCGGCCAGATGGTATTGCGCGGCGGCTCCGCCTTTACCCCTGCCGGCCATTCGCGCCCGACCTATCGCAATTTCTTCGCGCCGGAAAAGCGCTGGATGCGATCCGGCGTCAGGCTGGCGCGCGATCTCGCCGCCTATAATGCCGGCGATATTTCGGATGCCGGTTTCGCCGCCGATGTGGTGCGCGGTCTCTCGGCCCGGCAGAAATCGCTGTCGCCGAAATATTTCTATGACGCCGCCGGCTCCGAGCTTTTCGAGGCCATTTGCCAGCTTGAAGAATATTACCCGACCCGCACCGAAACCGCTCTGCTCACCCGCATTGCACCGGAACTGGTGGCTGATATTCCCGATAATGCCGTGCTGGTCGAATTTGGCAGCGGCGCCAGCGATAAGACCCGCCTGTTGCTCGATGCCGCCCCGCAGATCCGCGACTATGTGCCGATCGATATCAGCGAGGATGCCCTGCGTCACGCCACCCTGCGCCTCAAGGCCGCCTACCCAAAGCTGTCGGTGACGCCGGTGGTTGGCGACTTTACCTCGACGGTGCCATTGCCCAGCGCCCTGAAAGGCCGGCCGCTCGTGGGTTTCTTCCCCGGCTCGACCATCGGCAATTTCACCCATACCGAGGCCATTGCGTTTCTGCGCACCGTGCGCGGGCTATTGGGCCAGAATGCCCGCCTGATCCTGGGGGCCGATATGGTCAAGGCCGAGTCGACCCTGGTGGCCGCCTATGATGATGCGAAGGGCGTGACCGCGCAGTTCAACAAAAACCTGCTGGTTCGCATCAACCGAGACCTTGGTGGCAATTTCGACCTCGACGCCTTCGATCACCTGGCGGTGTGGAATCCGGACTATGAGCGCATGGAAATGCACCTGGTTTCGCGCAAGGATCAGATTGTCGCGGCAGCCGGCCACGCCTTCGCCTTCAAGGCCGGCGAGCGCTTCCATACCGAAAATTCGCACAAGTTTACCCTGACCTCACTGGCGCGACTGGCGGCGGACTCCGGCTGGAAAATCGAGCGGCAATGGATCAGTCCGGCGCCGGAATTCGGTATCTTCAGTCTCGGTTCCTGATCTGCACAAACCGGGCGACATAATCGTCCGCCGGATGTTTGAGAATATCGTCCGGCGTGCCGGTCTGGACGATTGCGCCGTCCTTCATGATGACGATACGGTTGCCAACCCGCACCGCTTCATCAAGATCGTGCGTGACGAAGACGATGGTTCGCTTCAGTCGTTGTTGCAGATCAAGCAGCAGGTCCTGCATGTCGGCGCGGGTCAGCGGATCGAGCGCCGAAAAAGCCTCGTCCATTAACAGGATGCCGGTTTCGACCGCGAGCGACCGCGCCAGCCCGACGCGCTGTTTCATGCCGCCGGATAAGGCCTCCGGCCGGGCCTTTTCATAGCCTGCCAGCCCCACCGCCGCGATCCATTCCATCGCCTTGGGATGGGCCGTTTCCACTGTTTCGCCACGGGCCATCAAACCAAAGGCGACATTTTCCAGCACAGTCAGATGCGGCAGCAGGCCAAAGCCCTGAAACACCATGCTGACCTGCTGGCGGCGGAACGCACGCAGCGCCTTGGCATCTAACGACCGGACATCGACGCCATCGACACGGATCTCACCGGACGATGGCTCAATCAGCCGGTTGATATGCCGCACCAGGGTCGATTTGCCGGAACCGGACAGGCCCATCAGCACGCAGACCTCGCCATCCGCGATATCTAGCGTCACATCGCTCAGGGCCAGTGTGCAGCCGGTCGCTGCCAGAATCTCGCCCTTACCGGCGCCTTGCTGCGCCATGGCCAGCGCGACGGCTTCCTTGCGGCCAAACAGTTTGGTCAGGTGACGCAGCTCAATCATGCGCGCGCTCCTTGCCACCAAAGCCTTGCGTAATGCGATCAAGCACAAAGGCCAGGATGACGATGCCGAGGCCCGCCTCCAGTCCCATGCCGACATCGAGCGTCTGGATACCGTTCAGCACCTGCTCGCCGAGACCGCGCGCCCCGATCATCGAAGCGACGACCACCATGGACAGCGCCAGCATAATCGTCTGGTTGACGCCCGCCATCAGGGTCGGGCGCGCCAGCGGCAGTTCGACGCGCCACAACATCTGACACGGCGTCAGGCCAAACGATTCCCCGGCCTCGCGCACCTCGCGGTCAACGCGCTCGATGCCAAGCGTCGTCAGCCGGATCATCGGCGGCAGGGCGTAGATGACGGTCGCCAGAATTGCCGGCACCTTGCCGAGGCCAAACAGCATCAGGGCCGGGATGAGATAGACGAAGGCCGGCAGGGTCTGCATGATATCAAGCACCGGCAAACTGCCCGCCTTGACCCAGCGCGATTTTGCCGCCGCTATGCCCACCGGCAGACCGATCAGAACGGCCAGGAAACTGGCGATCAACATAAGGGTCAGGGTCTGGGTCATCAGGCTCCACAGGCCGAGCAGCCCCATAACGAACATCAACCCGCCGACCGTCGCCGTCAAGCCGATGCGACGGGTGCCCAGCCAGGCCAGCCCCATGAAAACGGCGATCAGCAGCCACCAGGGGATCACATTGAACAGGCCGTCGAGCGCTACGATAACGCTCAAACCGGCCGCAGACAGCGCGCGGAATGCGGCGCCATGATCGCGCACCAGCCCCGTCACCGCGTCATTGACCGGCTGGCGGATCGAGACTGTCCATCCCGCCGGAAAATTCGCCTTGGCCACCGGCGCCGCTGTGCCCAGGCTGGCCGAAATCCGCTCGGCCGTCGCCGCATCCACCCATTGCCGCCACAGGTCCGGACGATTTTGCAGAAACCACACCGCCTGCGCCCGCGCTGTCAGTTTGCCATCTGCGCGCCTGACGAGATTGGCGTTCAGGTCATCGATCGGGAAGGTCGCCTTGGCCAGCAAGGCAGCGATAGCGGGCGCTTTCTTGGCGAAAGGCGTCGAGACGCCGTAGGCGACATCGGCCGGCGGCGCGGCGCAGCCCTCGGTGTGCCGGCCATTTTTACTGGTCAGATCGGCCCAGCAGGCGGCCGACCACGGTGGTTCCTTCAGTTGCACCAGTTTCAGCCGCCCGGCGATCGGACTGGGCGACCAGTAGTAAAAAAGCACCGGCTGCTTCTGCACATAGGCCGAGGTGATGGCGGCATCCATGGCCGGGCCGGTGCCGGGCCGGAAATCGACATAGGCGCCTGTCAGGCCATAGGCTTTCAGCTTGGCGCTGTTAACGCCCTCGCAGGTCCAGCCTGACGGGCAGTTGAGGAACCGCCCCTTGCCCGGCTGCTCGGGATCGCGGAACAGGGCGACATAACGCGGATCACCGAGCTGACTGACGCTTGTCAAACCCGCCGCAGCCGCCTTCGGGCCATGCACCAGATAGTCCGGCACATACCAGCCTTCACGCGCCTCGGTGAACGGATGACCTATGGCCCGCACTGTGCCCTCAGTTTCTGCCTTTTTCCAGACATCGCTGCGGCTGACCCATTCCTCGGCCAGGATCTGGATGTCGTCATTGGCCAGGGCTTGCTCCAGCGTCACCGTATTGCCGGGCACGGTTTCGGTGGTGCAGCCATAGCCGCGCTCGATGAGTTCCTGCATAACGGCAGTGATGAACTCACCGCTTTCCCAGTTGACGCCGGCGAACCGGACAGGCCCGGACACCGGGCAGGCCGGCGCCGCATGGGCAGATGGCATGAAACACAGGAAACAGGCCAGCAGAGCCCATAACAGCCCGGCGGCACGCTTGCCCGTGTGATGATCTGAAAAGCGACTCAAGGGCCTGCTCCTGTGGCGGAGAATACCGTCGCCCATACTCAATCAGAGGCGATGTCCGTGTGCAATCCTGTTTCGGACTGCACAGGCAGTCTTACGGCTTATCGACAACCATCTTGCCAATTGGCGCCAGGGCCAGTTGCGCCAGCTGAATATCCTTGAAAGCGAAAGGAATGCCGATGATAGTCACCGCTTCGGCTATGGCCGCCAGCACATGCGCCAAAGCAATGTACCAGCCGGCGAAGACGAACCAGACGACATTCAGGAAAAAGCCCAGACAGCCGGTGCCGATATCCGCCTCACCGGTCACGGCTTCGCGATCGACGATCTGCTTGCCAAACGGCCAGAAGACGAAACCGGCGATCCGCCAGGCGGCGAACGCCCACGGCAGGCCCACTATGGTACAGGCCAGAACAAGCCCGCCAAAAAGCCACAGGCAGCCAGCGACAAAGCCACCAAGGATAAACCACAGGATGTTGAGCAAAAGTGTCATAGAACCGTTCCAGGTGATGAGTATCAGGACGTACTATGGCTCTATTTGCACCGGCGTCATGTTAAATTTCCGTCACTTGCCGCATCTGAGCGAAAATGGCGGCGGGCATAGGGGTACCGACCATCACGGATACGTGTTATGGACACACTGCCTCCGCCGGCATATACTTTAGTGAAACTGAAGGTTGGCCTTTTTCCGGAATTAAATGCTTTAAACTATCATAAATTCTTAGTTAACACCGCAAATCGGCGCACATTTTTACTTGCCATTGCGACTGAATAGCTAACGTAACCGAACCGTACGGTACGGATTTTCGACAACCCTCTTTCCACGCATGCGAAAATAAATATCGGGACAAGCGACAAATGGCGGATTTGATCAATCTCAACAAAGTTCGAAAAGCCAAAGCAAAACAACGTGAAACGGCTAAAGCTGCGGAAAACCGTATCGTTTACGGCCTTTCAACCACACTTAGAAAATGGGAAAAAGCAAAGCAAAAAGGCGATAGTGAAAAAATGGACGGGAAACTTCTAAACCCGGATGCCGACAATAAAAAAGGTTGACGACTTACAATAAAAGACCACAGATTAACTTCACTCTATGAGTATGAGGTTAAATAATACCAGAGGTCGTCATGAATAAACTATTCTCCGTGGAACGCAGAGGCAAATCGAGCGTTCCATACTCAACGGAGGCATGTCTTCATGGAATCGGAGGAAAACAATGCCTGGTCTAAAAAAACGTTCCGTCAACCTCGCCGGCCACGCCACATCGGTCGCCTTGGAGCCTGAATTTTGGGCCGTTCTGGAAACGATATCAAAAGATCGTCGAATCAGTCTGGCCGCTTTAATAGCCGAGCTTGACTCGAAGCGTGGAGAGAGCCTGCTGGCCTCTTTTTGTCGCCTGTCAGCCCTCGCCTATGCGCAAAGCAAAGGCGCTGCGGCCAAGCGCAAGAAATCCGCCGAAGACTGAAAACCGCTGCCTTGCCTTTTGCCGATGTCGCGGAAAGGTTGAGAACGGCGGTATTTTTAACTTCTGCACAATAACGCAGTTATGCTAAATGAGACGTTCGTAACCGCGATATGTCAGAGCCGGACTATGGGGCGCCCAACGCGTTCACTTTTTGTACCAATGTCGTTATATCAGCTATTTCGCACTTGGCGTTGCCGGCAACTGCGATTAACTGAGGGCCATGACCACATCGATTAGCCAGATGGCTGCCGCCCGTCCTGATTTTTTCACCGGCCTCAATCCGGAACAGGAAGAGGCTGTGCGCACCGTGCAAGGCCCCGTGCTTGTGCTGGCCGGCGCCGGCACCGGCAAGACGCGTGTGCTCACTACCCGCATTGCCCATATTCTGGCGCAAGGCCTGGCGCGGCCGTGGGAAATCCTCTGCGTCACCTTCACCAACAAGGCGGCGCGTGAAATGCGCGAACGGACGCAGAAACTGATCGGCGCCTCGGCCGAGGGGCTGCAAAACCTCGGCACCTTCCACTCGATCGCCGCGCAAATCCTGCGCCGCCATGCCGAACTGGTCGGGTTGAAATCGAGCTTCACCATTCTCGATGACGATGATCAGGTGCGCCTGCTGAAAGCCATTTTCGAGCAGGAAGGCATCGACCAGAAGCGCTATACGCCAAAATCCTTCGCCTGGCATATCGACCAATGGAAGAACAAGGGCCTGACGCCGGATAAGGTCCGGAACGATGAAGGCGCGGAGTTCGCCGGCAATCGTGGCGTCAAGATCTACCAGATGTACCAGGACCGCCTGCGCATCCTCAATGCCTGCGATTTCGGCGATCTGCTGCTGCACAATCTCGACATTCTGACGAAGCATCCGGATATTCTCGAAACCTATCACCGCAAGTTCAAATATGTGCTGGTCGATGAGTATCAGGATACCAATGTGGCACAGTATCTGTGGCTGCGCCTCCTGACCAATGCCGACCGTAACCTGTGCTGCGTCGGTGACGATGACCAGTCGATCTATGGCTGGCGCGGCGCCGAGGTCGATAATATCCTCAAGTTCGAGCGCGACTATCCCGGCGCCAGGGTCATCCGGCTGGAGCGCAATTACCGCTCGACCGAGCACATCCTCGCGGCGGCCGCCGGCCTGATCAAGGCCAACACCGCGCGCCTCGGCAAGACGCTTTTTACCGACCAGAAAGGCGGCGACAAGGTACAGGTGCAAGGCCTGTGGGATGGCGCCGCCGAGGCCCAGTTCGTCGCCGAAGACATGGAACGCCTGCACAAGGGCACGCGCGACACTGATCCGCGCAAATGGTCTGACATGGCCGTGCTGGTGCGCGCCTCCTTCCAGATGCGGGCGTTTGAAGAACGCTTCGTCATGCTGCAAATCCCCTATACGGTGGTCGGCGGTCCACGCTTCTTCGAACGCGCCGAAATCCGCGACGCCATTGCCTATCTGCGCCTGATCCAGTCGCCCGATGATGACCTGGCCTTCGAGCGCATCATCAATGTGCCCAAGCGCGGCATCGGCGACGCGACCGTGCAAAAGCTGCTGCAACAGGCCCGCCTCGCCGGCGTTTCGGTGATGACGGCGGTGCGCGACCTGATCCAGACCGACGAACTGCCGACACGCGCAAAAACCCCGCTGGTCGGCTTCATGCGCGACTTCTCCCGCTGGCTGGACCTGAGCAAGGACATGCAGGCCAATGTGCTGCTCGACACCATCCTGACCGATAGCGGCTATTACGACATGCAGCGCGCCGACAAGACCTCCGGCCAGACCCGCCTCGATAACCTGAAAGAACTGGGCGACTCGATGGCCGCCTTTGATGACCTGTCGGCCTTCTTGGAGCACGTCTCGCTGGTCATGGACCTGGAGCGCGACAATGGCGGCGACAGTGTGCGCCTGATGACCCTGCACGCCGCCAAGGGCTTGGAATTTCCGGTCGTCTACCTGCCGGGCTGGGAGGAAGGCATCTTCCCGTCGCAGCGCTCTATGGACGAAGGCGGGCTGAAATCGCTGGAGGAGGAGCGTCGCCTCGCCTATGTCGGCATTACCCGCGCCCGCGAACAGGCGCGCATCAGCTTTGTCGCCAACCGCCAGGTCTATGGCCGCTGGACCAACCAGATCCCCTCGCGCTTCGTCGATGAACTGCCGATCGATAATGTCGAGGCTACCTCGCAGACCGGCTATGCCTCTCAAGGCTGGCAATCGCAGCAAAGCCGCTGGGACCGCGCCGGGTACGAGCCGAACTATACCAAGAAAGAAAAGCCGGCTTACGGTGGCGATCTCGCCGGCGTTGATATGAGCCGGCTGGAAGCGAAGGCGCGGCCGACGCCCCATCGCCAGCCGGCGCCGGCCAAACCCTCGGCCAAGCATTTCACGCTCGGCGAGCGCGTCTTCCATATGAAGTTCGGCTACGGCCTGATCGTCGAGATCGAGGGCAACAAACTGATCGTTAATTTTGAGACGTCGGGTGATAAAAAGGTCATAGACAGCTTCGTTGAGCGGGCATAAGGAAGAGGTTTGCACCTGCGAAGACGGTACCGGGGGGTACGTCGCTTGCGGTGGCAACGGAGACCTGAATGCCCGATTCCCCAGATTCCGGCCGAAATACCGGCGCAACAATGACTGCCCCTCCCCGCTTTCTGCTGTTTGAATATTCCGAACTGAACCCTGCCATGCGTGCCAATCCGCATGCCTTGTTCGACCCGCAGCGCCGCGAGCGCCCGGTCGAACACGACGGCATGATTCCGGCCATGCTGGTCAGCGCCTATGGTGTCGGGCGCGAAACCCTGATGGACCGTTCCCTGTCGCGCAATTTTGACGACGCGGCGCCGGAAAACCCGGTCATCGCCAATGTCCGCCGGCTGAATGCCGCCATGGCTGCCGAATTCGGCAAGCACGATTCCATGCTGACGCTCGATGATCCTGACCATGGCCGGGTGCGTGGCATCGTCGCCGAGGCCTTCCTGAAACGCGCCGCCGGGGCGCAGGGCCTGGTGGCCCGCATTATCGACGAACAGATCGATGCCGTTGCTGGCCGCGAGACCTTCGATGCCGTCAATGACTATGCCGCGCAAATTCCTATCCGCGTGCTCGGCACCCTGCTGGGTTCGCCACCGGAAATGTTCGAATCGCTGCGGGTGTGGACCGAGGCCGGCCAGCTGGCCTTCGATCCCACAAAATCGGCCGAACAGGAAAAGCTGGCGCTTGAGGGCCGCCGCGGCATCCTCAGCCATTTCAAGAGCCTGATGGAGGCGCGCCGCGCCAAACCGCAGGACGACCTGATCAGCGATCTGCTGGCGGCGCAGACCGGCGGCGCCGAGATCGATGACAACGAAATCCTGTTCAACCTGTTCGCCCTGCTGGTGGCCGGTCACCTGACCACGGCCGATCTGATCGGCAACGGCATCTACCTGCTGCTGACCCATAGTGACGCCCGTCAGGCCATCCTTGCCGACCCGAAACTGATCAATGGCGCGATCGAGGAAATCCTGCGCTATGAGCCGCCGATCTCGTTCTCGGCGCGCTTCGCCAAGGCGGACGGGGCTGCGGGCGGCTGCCCGTATCACAAGGGCGACGCCCTGGTGGTCAGCCTGATTTCGGCCAACCGCGATGAGGATCGCATCGATGATCCGCACCGTTTCGACATCACCCGCCGCCCCAATCCGCACCTGTCATTTGGCGCCGGCAGCCATATCTGCGTCGGGGCGCCGCTGGCCCGCATCGAAGGCCAGACAGCCATCCTGAAGCTGCTGCAACAGTTCCCCAACTTGCGTCGCGTCGATGACAGCCCGCCGGACTGGCGCGTGGTGCCCGGCGTGCGTGGCCTGGCGAAACTGGACGTAACCGCCGCATGACCTTTGCCGCATATGAACCGAAACGGGCAATCTGGTGACCGACTGGATCACTTCGGGAAAGGTGCGCGCGCGTGAGACCGCGGACGGCATAGAGATCATGATCGATGGCCTGACCACCCAGGCGAAATATTACAAGCCATTGGTCTATGAGTTCTTCCGCAAGGAATGGCGCGGCTCTCGCGCCGCCTGGGGCGATTATGCCGTCGAAATCCGCATGGAGCATATCGGCGATCCGCCGTGGATGGACCTCGACAACCTCGCCAAGGCCCTGCTTGACGCCATAAAGGGTTTCGTCTTCCACGATGACAGCCAGGTGGCCCGCCTGCTGGTTGAGCGCCATCCCGGTGACCGCGAGCAAATCCATATTCGCGTCTATGCCATCAGGCGCTGAGTAACCTTTTCAGGGTCTCGGCATTACGAATGGCGTTGGCGCCGTAGTCATTATTGAAATAAGCCCAGATACGCTTCGCGCCGCTTGCCTTTATGCGCTTCGCCCAATCGGCCAGTTCATCGTCGGAATAATCATAGCGATACCATTTTTCCGGACCGTGAAAGCGAATATAGACGTCATCAGCGGTACGGATCATATCGTCTGGCAGCTTGGGTCCGCTACAGGCGCAAAAAATCGTGCCATTGGCGCGAAAAGCCGAAAACACCTCGTCATTCCACCAGCTGTCATGGCGAAATTCGACAACATTACGCTGGCTATGGTCAAGCTGAGAAACGATCCGTTCCAGCTTTTCCGGCGAATAGTGAAAACTGGCTGGAAACTGGAACAGGAAGCAGCCCATGCGCTCGCCCAGCAGGTCCGCTATATATCCGAAGTCCTGGATCAGGCCTTTGACGTCTTCGAACTGATGGATGTGGGTGATCAGTTCGCACGCCTTGACGGTATAAATAAAATCCGTGCCCTCGGCCTGTCTGAGCCAGGTTTTGACGGTATTGACCGTCGGCCAGGCATAGAAGGGTGCATTCAGTTCGACCGTATCGAAGTGGTCCATATAGTAGGGAAACCACGCCTTTGTCGGCATTTGCGTTGGGTAAAACTTGCCGCGCCAATCCCAGTAAAACCAGCCTGAACAGGCGATGTTTAGAGCCGGCGGGCTGGAAACAACGGGTTCAAAGTCTGTATCCGCCATTCGCGCCGTGTGCATCTTATCTGCGCGCAGGGCATTGGTGGCGCGCTGTTTGGCGCGGCGCTCGGCCTTTCTTGATCGCCGTTCGTCCGGCGTCAGTTTGGGTTTTTCTACTGGGCTTCCATCCATTGCGGCAGGATCGGATGGAAGGTATCGGATTTCAATTAGGACTGGCCTTACCACGACCATGGCTCCAGCGCCCCCCAGAGGGTCAGGACGAATATATAAAACAACCAGTAGGCCAGCATCAGGCCATGGGCCGCTTTTTGCCAGATGGGCCAGTCATCGCCATAATGTCCGCGCCCTCCATAGACAAGATAACAGGTCGCCACCTGATAGAGCGTGCCAAGCATCGCCACGAAGGCAAGCGCCGAAGCCAGTCGCACCTGGCCATTCGGCCAATGGGTGAACAGATTGCCGGGATTGTCGGCCAGGGCCGAATGCCAGCTGTGGAAAATGAAAATTGCCGCCAGCCACACCAGCGACAGGCAGGCCGAAATGACCGTGGCCCGACCCTGCGCTTCCGTGGGATGCTCATTGCGCCCCGGCCCCTTGGCAAGCATGATCCATACAAAGATGCAGGTGGCGATCATGAAAGCCGTCAATAGGACCAGCACTGACGGATTGTACCACCAGCCGACACGCTCATATCGCGCCATATTGGCCGCCGTTTCGAAAGCGGAGACATGCGTACCATCGGCATTGAAGAGAAAATGCAGGCCGCCGGTGGTGGCGGCAGGGCCGGCATCTTCCGCATCCTGCTGCGTAAAAAAGCCCATGGCCGACGCCGGCACAAAAGCCGACAAACCATTTTGCGTACTAAGGATCAGACGGCCATCCCCATCTATGCTGATGTCCGCCGTATTGAGCAGTCGTGTGATGGCGCCTTCCAGGCCGCTGTAAGCCCGGCGGGACGAGACATATTGCCCTTCGATGGCTTTATAATAGTCACGGTGCTGCGCATAGGCATTGGCCGGAGATGGCATCAGTGGTGGTTTGACCGTATCACCGGTGAGGTGATCGAGCAGCAGGTTGGGGTAGCTTGTGGCCAGGGCCGCGCCAGTCTGGGTATTTGTGCCAATGAAGATGCCCAGGTTCATTTCCGGCACGATGATCATGTTGGCGTTGAACCACAGGGTCGCCCCTCCATGACCATAGGTGGTGAGGCCTGCCGGCGCCTCTCGCACCATGAGACCGGATGCCCAGCCGTTATATCCTTCAGGCATCTTCAGTAAGGGCTGACGGAAGGCTTTGGCGGAATCGGCATTGAAAAGCTGGATGCCGTCTATCTGGCCATTCTCCAGCATCATCGCCAGCAGACGCGCCATATCCTGGGCGGTCGAGGAGGCGCCAAGCGCACCAGAGAGCGGAATGGCATGCTCGAAAGGTTGCGCCTCATAGGTGGCGCCATCCCACACAAAGCCATCAGACAGGTCTTGCGTCAGTTCGGCCGACAGCGGATCAGGCAGGCTTTCCAGATTGAGGGATTGCTGGCTGTAGGGTTCGCGCAAGCTCGTGTGGCTCATGCCGAGAGGCTGGAAGACGCGTGTTTCCATCAGGGTCGGCACATCTTTCGCGCGCGCCGTCTGTTGCAGGGCCCTTGCCGCCAGGGCGGCGCCAAAATTTGAATAGGAGGCGAACATGCCCGGCTGGCGCACACGGCGAGGACGGTGGATGCGGAAATAACTGTCGGAGCCTGTCAAATTCGATCCGTTGAGCTGGAACAGATGGCCCAGGCTGGTGTCCTCATAGCCGCTGGTGTGATCCATCAGCTCGCGCAAGGTGATCGGCTTGAACCGGCGGTCTTCGCTATAGACATCGGCCGGCAGATAACTGCCGATCGAGGTATCCATGGCGATGCGGCCAGCTTCCAGTTCCTGGCGGGCCACAATCCAGGTGAAAGCCTTCGTCACCGAGCCGATGCGAAAAAGCGAATTATTGGGGTCGACCCGGCGTAATGGCGTCAGACGATCATAGCCATAGCCCTTGAGCAGCAGAGGCGTGTTCCCCTGCACGACGGCGACCGTGACGCCGAGCACATGATCACGCTGCATCAGGGTACGCACCACCGAGTCGGTGAAGGTTTCGATATCTTCAGCGCTAATCGGGGTCGCTGCCGTTCGGGGCGGCAGGGCGGAGGGCACGACCATCGGTGCGGCCGGCTTCGCTTGCGCGCCGGGAATAACGGTCTGGTATCCGATCGGGCCACTGGCAGGTGTAGCCGGCGGCGCAACGGGCGGCGGTATGACAGGCTTCGGTTTGGGGTGTGGCTTTCGGGGCGTGACCGCGCTTGAAACCGTCACCTGCCCCACAGGCGCAGGCACATAGGGCTTGAGTTCCGGCGTTATCCCCGCGGCGGATTCCGGTTCTGCCGCAGGTGTCGTGGATTGGGTAATCGCCGGACGGGCTGCGGCGCATAAAAGCCCAAGCGCCAGCAGGATTGCCATGCGTTTGCGGCCAGCGCCAAACCTGTGACCGAATGTCCGAAAAACCATCTCCGATTCAATCCCGAAACCGCATGCATCTGCAAGGCGAATTTAGGCGATTCTGATGACAGGCCTAGCGTCTTTTTCCGGCAGACGGGTTTATTTTTTACGGAACTGATCCAGCGATACGATCTTGGGCGCATCGCCATCCGGTTCGGGTGGTTTTTCTTCGCCTCCGTCACTCTTTTTCGGCCGCTCCATCACGGGCGTCAGCTCGGTAACGATATCGCTTATTTCATCGCTTTCATCGAGATCCTGGGTCAGGGCCGCCGGGTCATCGACCTCGAATTCCAGCATGAACTGGGCATGCGGATCGTGGAAACGGGTAATGGCATTATAGGGTACGGTCAGAATCTTGGGCGCGCCGCCAAAAGTCAGGGTGACGCGGAAGAAATCGTCGGTCACGCGCAGGTCGCGGAACTGGTGCTGCAACACAATGGTGATGTCATAAGGATAGCGCGCCAGCAGGTCAGGCGGCACCGAAACACCGGCCGCGCGGGTCAGGAAGGTGATGTAAAAGTGGTGATCACCTGGCAGACCATCGACCGAGGCCGCACGTAACAGGCCCTGCTTGATCACGCCGCGCAGGGCGTTCTGGGTCAGGTTGGCGTAATCCATCTGGTCGATGATCATCTGATCTTCGGACATGAGCGGGCCTTGATATATGCATGAAACCGTTGTGCGTCTGCGATAAGGCTTAACACGCCGGCTTGCAAGTGAAACCGGAAAAACGGTTCTTCACATAAAAATGCGGTTGGGTTTTGGTTGCTCTGTCTGCTTGTGGCGACATAGACGCTCTTGCACCGGGCGCAAGAAAGCGGACGAGCCTAGGTTACCCTTGAATATTATCCGGTCTGAGTTTGCTCTCGCTATCGGTTGATAGGGCTCTCCCATTTTTTAGGCACTCGAAATTGGAATTTTCAGGGGTAATGGCTCAAGGCGGAGCGGTCGCCCTTGTCTACTTGTGTAAGGATATCCAAATTTTTGCATTGGGATAATCGATTGTAAGCGTAGTACGGTAAAAATAGTCCAGCCCCAGAATTCCATCTATCTTCGTACCGGACGCTGAGCTTATCCCTGCCAGACTGTCCGTTATAGTCACATTTTTCAGATGAAGCTTGACCTCGCCCACGGCCAGGTCTGCGTCGGCACGGTTGACCTTGACCGTTCCACCCGCGCCGCCAAGAACGCCCTCTCCCGTGGGCGTGATGTGGACGCGGGCGGCTATCTCCGGTGATAAGCTGGTAACGGTTGCGCCTGTGTCTATCTCAAAGGTAAAGGGACCTGCGCCATTGACCTCAGCCTGAACGAGAATGATCGGCTTCTTTAATGCCAAGGTGAAGGGAATTTCACCCGTACCAAACGGAGTTGGAGATGAAAGGTCGATTTTGCGATGGACGTAGTCGATTGAAAAACGACGATCGCGAAGGAATTGATAGCCGATAATTGCGTCAACGGGGTGTCCGATCTGCGCCGCCATATCGTCGATCATAGGCATAATAGCAACGGGCGTGTGAACGAGTTTCACCGGCCCAAGTGAAAAAAATGGCAGGTCTGCGGTTCGAAAAGTTTGGCGCTTACTTCCGACGGCGGTTGATGTCTCGGGAACAATCTCGTCGGACATTGCAAGTGACATAGCGTTTGCCGCCTTAACGCTCAAAAATAACGAAAACGGCGCGGCCGCGCCTGTGTCGAGCACGACTGAAGCAGGCGTATGGAGATTCCCCAGTTGGCCTTTGACTATGAGTAACGGGGCTTGGGGAGATGCATATTCAAAAGGAAGGGTGTCAAGCATTTCTCTGGCTCCTATCCGGGCTCATTACGCACCCCCTTTTTATTCCGAAAAAACGGGTGAGAGGCGCGTCGGCTATTTATCTGCTATCGTAGTGTTACAAAAGCGAGCGCGCCAGGCGCCCAGACGCCTATCATATTCAGTGCCCGGCCATCATCATTTCCACAATGTCTTTTCGATGACCGCTTAGGGCGCGCAACGGCAAAAGCAGACTCTGCATGGCCGGAAGTGACAAAAGGTCTTCAACTTTCCGATTGACCAAAGGGTAATGATTTCCCAATGTTGAAACCGACTCCCAACCTTAGTGGCGAGGCATTGACGTAACGCATGGCGATTGATCATTCTCAGGGTTGGAATAACATCGCCGAGCAGTTCATGGCGGCGCGTTCCAATATAGGGGCTGAAACCGTTCTGGCTTGGGCACGAGATACCGTATCACCTGGCGACGCCATCATCGATGTGGGTTGCGGATCGGGGGTGCCGATTTCTAAAGTACTCATAGAGGGTGGATTTGAAGTCCTAGGTATCGATGCATCGCCTAATTTGGTCGCAGCATTTGCTGATCGGTTTCCCACCGCTAAAGTGGCTTGCGAGCCGGCACAACAAAGCGACTTCTTCAACCGAAAGTTTGAAGCGTGCGTCTCCATTGGCCTTATTTTCCTGCTGAATGAAGACGATCAGCGACAGGTCATTCGTCGAATTGGCGCAGCGCTAAAACAAGGGGGGCGCTTTTTGTTCACCGCGCCGTATGAGCAATGCGAATGGCGAGACGTATTAACGGGGCGAGATTCGAAATCACTTGGTTTTGACACTTATGAGCAACTTCTCTTAGAAGCGGGATTGCGTCTAATTGGTTGTCGCGTCGACGAGGGACAGAACAATTATTATGACGCCATCAAGCCTCCCGAAGTGTGAGCTTTCGGTTCCGAAATGCGATGACCAATCGTATTTCGGCAAGCGCGACCGCCTGCCGCGCACGTTTGCGCGTATCTTCACTTTTGCAAAAAAGTGCTGGCCTTCTGTTGCAAGGCGGCCAGCGGGCCCCGCCTGAGAGGCTTATTTCCCAGGAGTTGTAGGCTGGATTAACCAGGC
>CAMLIY010000044.1 GCA_946480125.1 uncultured Asticcacaulis sp. | reverse complement strand
TATTTCGAGACGCGCGGCGTCAATGTGCTGGTCTTCGCCAATGGCGCCGACAGCCTGTTCAATGATGCCAAGATCGCCGGCGTCGAACTGATCCAGCAGGGTGTTCGCACGGCCACCAATGGCGATGTCCGCCTGATGCCGACGCCTGGCCAGTGGGATGAGATGGGGCTGGTGAAGGATCGCAAGGTCGATGCCGCCACCGGCGTCGTGACCACCACGGTCAACTATCCGAAATATGACTTTACCTATCAGGTGCGCGTCTCGCCGAAAGGCGAAGGTGTCGACCTCAGCGTGATTCTTGATAAACCCTTGCCGCAAGCCTTGGCGGGCAAGGCGGGCTTCAATCTCGAATTCCTGCCGGCGGCCTATTTCCACAAGAGCTATCTCGCTGATGGCGTGGCGGGCACGTTTCCGATTTATCCGTCCGGTCCGATGAAAAGTCTGGGTGAAGGCATAGCGATGTCGCGCCTGCTGCCGCAAACCGAACCCCTGCCGCTGGCCCATGGCAAGACCTTTGTGATGGCGCCGGAAGACCCGGCCCGCCGGGTGACGCTGACCTCCGACAGCGATATCGCCCTCTATGACGGCCGCAACCAGGCGCAGAACGGCTGGTATGTCGTGCGCTCGCTGATCCCGGCCGGTAAGACCGGCGAGGTGGTTTCGTGGACGATGACCGCCAATTCCGTGGCGGACTGGGTGCGGCCGCCGATGATCGCTCATTCACAACTCGGTTATGCCCCTTCTCAGACCAAGACAGCCGTTATCGAACTCGATCCGAACGATAAGCCCGCCGGGGAAGCCCGTTTGCTGGAAATCGGTGCCGATGGCAGTTTCACGCCGGTCCTGACCGCCGAGGCCAAGCCGTGGGGCCATTATCTGCGTTATGATTACCGTACCTTTGACTTTTCCCGCGTCACCAAACCGGGCCTCTATGTCATCGAATATGAAGGCCAGCGCACCAGCCCCTTCCGTATCGCCGCTGATATCTATGCCACCGCCTGGGAGCCGACGCTCGATGTCTATCTGCCCGTCGCCATGGACCATATGAAGGTCAATGAGGCCTACAAGGTGTGGCACGGCGACAGCCACCGCGATGACGCCATGCAGGCGCCGCCGGGGGATGACCATATCGACCTGTACGCTTCGAAACCGGGCAGCACCGATACACAATACAAGCCCTATGAACATATCCCAGGCCTGAATGTCGGCGGCTGGTTCGATGCCGGCGATTTTGATATCCGCACCCAGACGCATTACGCTGTGGTGCGCTCGCTGGTGCAGAGCTGGGAGAAATTCGGGCTTAAGCGTGACGATACCCTGATCGATCACCAGCGCCGCTATGTCGATATCCATGTGCCGGATGGCAAGCCTGATCTGTTGCAGCAAATCCAGCACGGCACGATACAACTTGTGGCGCAGTTTGATGCCGTCGGCCATGCTATCAACGGCATTGTCGAGCCGGACGTGGCGGAATATCCGCATCTCGGCGATGCCGTGACCAAGACGGATGGCCTGATTTATGATCCGTCGCTTGGCCGTGATGAGGTGAAGGATGGCAGGAGCGGCGTGCCTGACGATCGCTGGGCCTTCACCAACACCACTTCAGCGCTGAACTATGGCTCGATCGCCGCGCTGGCCGCCGCCAGCCGGGCGCTGAAAGGCTTTGACGATCCGCTGGCCGATAAGGCGCTGGCCATCGCCAAGCGGACCTGGGCCGAGGAGCGCAGCCATGCGCCCAATCTCTATCATCACGGCAATACCACCGGCGGCGACCTGGTTGAGGAAGAGCTTTCCGCCGCCGTCGAATTGCTGATTACGACGAAAGACCCGCAATACGCCAAACGGATCGACGTCCTGTGGCCTGACGTCAGTAAAACCTTCGCCGCAAACGCCGCCACCTTGGCCAAGGCGCTGCCCCTGATGCCGAAAGCCTTCAAGGCCAAGATCCGTCCGGCGGTGGTGGCGTGGCAGGCTGAGGCCGATAAACTGGCCACGGCCAATCCGTTCGGCGTGCCGATCACCGAAGGCGGCTGGGCCGGTGGCGGCACGGTGGTCGAATATGGCCTGACCGCCGCGGCGCTCAACCGCGAATTCCCCGATATTGTCGGCAGCGATGCGGTCTATCAGGCGCTGGACTATATGTACGGCACCCATCCCGGCTCGAATGTCTCGTTTGTCTCCGGCGTCGGCACGGTCTCCAAGGAAGTGGCCTATGGCAATAACCGCGCCGATTTCAGCTTCATCGCCGGCGGCGTCGTGCCGGGCGTGCTGGTTCTCAAGCCTGATTTCCCGGAAAACAAGGAAGACTGGCCGTTCTTCTGGGGCGAAAACGAGTATGTCATCAATGTCGGCGCTGCCTATATCGAACTGGTCAATGAGGCCAATTCGCGTCTGAAACCTTCGGTGCGGCGTTAAAATCAAGTCCGGGCAGGGCTGTCATAATTTGTGAACATAAGGTGTCAGAGTCAGTTTTCTCTCTGACACAGATCAGGTTGTGGCCCGCCTGTCCGGATTCCAGCATGGACTCAATAACATGCCGGCCGGTTTACGGGTGGCCTGTCTAACCTATTTATCCGTGGACGGAGAAAGCGCTATTGATATGCCGTCCCGGGCGTCTATCCGGATGCGGAATTGTGTGGCGATGGTCAGAGGTTAACGCCATAGTGGGAGCGCTGAACCACCTGCCCTCAATATGGATGCATAACCATGTCACTGAACGCAGACCTGATGTTCGAAAAAGCCGAAATTACCCAGGACCTGATTGACCGGCTCGGATTGCCGCAAAACGTCTGGTCGCTGGTCCTCGATGAAGCGCTGGAAAACGCCTGGTTTATGGATACCAGCTACGAAATTCACCAGCAGACGATCCATCCGGATGTCCGCCCGGTGGTGGAGCTGGCGATCAAAAGCAAGACGCCGCCAGCCCGCAGCGAACTGCCCTATCGCCACTATGCCTAAATAACGCCGCTGTCCCTCCGGACAGCGGCGTTTCTCATTCAGTCGAGGCTGCGTGTCGCCTGCACCTCGGCGTCCCCGCCATGCGCCAGCGCTTTGCGGATGCCGGCGCCATAGGCCGGATCGATGCGGTCGAAATGGACGAGGGCGCGCTCGACAATGAAAGCGGGAACACCCTTCATCGAGCCGGCGATGCTTTCGCAGGTGCGCTGCTTTTCCCCGTCCGAGAACAGATTGAACAGGGCGCGAGGCTGTGAATAGTCGTCATTACCTTCCCGGTGGTTATAGCGATCGGCATCGCCGGAAATCCTGAGCGGTGGTTCGCGGTATTCGGGTGCTTCCGTCGGCCCGCCGAAGCTGTTCGGCTCGTAATAGGCGTCCGGGTTTTTGAAATTATCAAAGAAACGCATCTGGCCGTCGGCATGATAGTGGTTGACCGGACATTTCGGCGCATTGACCGGCAGGGCCTCGTAATGCGTGCCCAGGCGATAGCGGTGAGCATCGGCGTATGAAAAGATCCGCGCCTGCAACACCTTGTCGGGTGAGAAACCGATCCCCGGCACGATGTTCGATGGTGAATAGGCGGCCTGTTCGACCTCGTTGAAATAGTTGTCCGGATTGCGGTTCAGCTCCATGACGCCGACCGGGATCAGCGGATAATCGCCATGCGGCCATACCTTGGTCAGGTCGAACGGATTGTAGGGCGTGGACTCGGCCTCCCGTTCCGGCATGACCTGCACGAACAGGTCCCAGCGCGGGAAATCGCCACTGTCAATGGCGCCGAACAGGGCTTCCTGATAGCTTTCGCGCGTTTCGCCGATCAGCTTGGCGGCCTCTTCATTGGTGAAGTTGACCTTGCCCTTGTGCGGCTTGAAGTGGAACTTGACCCAGAAGCGCTCATTGGCCGCATTGATGAACGAATAGGTGTGCGAGCCGTAGCCATTCATGTGCATGGGCGAAACGGGGATGCCGCGATCCGACATCAGGATCGTCACCTGGTGCAGGGCTTCGGGCGACAATGACCAGTAATCCCACATGGCGGTGGCCGAACGCAGGTGGGTCTTCGGGTGGCGCTTCTGGGTGTGGATGAAATCCGGAAATTTGTACGGATCACGGATGAAGAAGACCGGCGTATTGTTGCCGACCAGGTCCCAGTTGCCTTCTTCGGTGTAGAATTTTACCGAGAAGCCGCGCACATCACGTTCGGCGTCGGCGGCGCCCAGTTCACCGGCGACGGTTGAGAAGCGTGTGATCAGCGGGGTCTGCTTGCCGATCTCCGCGAAGATGCTGGCGCGGGTATATCGGCTGATGTCATGGGTGACGGTGAAAGTGCCGTGCGCGCCCCAGCCCTTGGCGTGGACCACGCGCTCAGGGATGCGTTCGCGGTTCTGGTGGGCCAGCTTTTCGATCAGCTGGTAATCCTGCAACAGGACCGGCCCGCGCGGGCCAGCGGTCAGGCTGTTCTGATTATCGACGATCGGCGCACCGCCAGACGTCGTAAGAATTGGCGTCGTCTGGTGGAACGGGCATTTGCGGGCTTGGTCTGACACGCGGGCATCTCCTCGGATGGTTGATAGCGCTGAGGATGCACCGCGTGTCAGAATAAAGAAAATCGATTATTCTTGAATTTGGAATAAGTTGAGCTTTACTTCGCCGGCACCAGAATGAAGCCGTCACCCTTAACCTGGATTGTCCCTGTACCAGGGAAGGGGAAGTGGGGCGCGAAGATTTTCTCACCGCTTTTGGCCAGCGCCGTCAGTTCGGCGCGACGGGTGGTTTCGCCGGCCGGCTTGTCGCTGTCATAACCCATGGCCCAATCTGGCTTGGCCAGAGAAACGACCGAGCTATGCGCCGTGTCGCCGATATCAAGCAGTTTGGATGCGCCGGAGACAATCTCATAGCCGGTGTGACCGGGCGTATGGCCTTTCAGCACCACCGATGTGATGCCGGGCAGGACTTCCGATCCGCCGGCAAAGGGCTGGACCTGCGGACCGATAATGGTAACAAAATCCGCCTGTTGCGGATTGGCCTGTACCGACGCCCATTCGGCATCGGTCATACGCACCACGGCCTTGGGGAAGGCAGGCTTACCGTCTGCCGTCAGCAGACCACCGATATGATCGGGATGGCTGTGGGTGATCAGGACATCGGTGACCTGATCCGGTGTGACGCCGGCCTTGGCCAGACTGCCCATCAGAACACCGTGCGCCTTTGGCCCCATGCCGGTATCAATCAGCACAATCCGATCGCCGGTTTTCACGAGCAGGGCATCGATCGCCAGGGTGATGTGGTCGGTCGGCTGGCCGGCGGCTTTCAGCACGGTGGCGACTTCAGCGGGGGTCTTTCCCAGGCCGATGACGCTGTTGTCATTGGGCACGACATTGACCAGATCGCGCAGGCTCCACGCTTCGAAGGCGCCGATGCGGAAGGCCTTGGCTTCTGGCGTGACTTCAGGACCAGCTGCCTGGGCGCAGGCCGGCAGGATAAGAGCCAGGGCGGTTAAGGCGATATGTAAGGGGCGCATGGGGCAGTTCCTTAGAATGGCGTAAAGCCTGATGGATATGTGGAGGCAGCCGGCAAACCACAAGAGAGATATGTGATTGCGCACTGTTTTCCGTGTCGCCCATAAAAAGCAATGTGGAAGCTTGCCCCTTTCGTTCCCTTTTGTAATCGATTACGCTCCATGAAAAGCGACCGGCACGGCGCAAATGAGCAGGGAAACGATCATGACACGTTTTGGGGCGATGGCGGCGTGCGTGGCGCTTGTGCTGGCCGGGTGTGCGGGGCAGAAACCGGTCGATGGCACCGCATCGCAATCGGGCGCCGACTGGCCGTGGTATCACGGCAATCCCAATGGCACGCACTACTCGACGCTCGACCAGATCAATACGCAGAATGTTAAGACTCTGAAAGTCGCCTGGACCTTCGATTCCGGTGATGCCTTTGGCGAGGGCGGCAACCAGTCGGACATGGAAGGCAATCCGCTGATCGTCCGCGGGCGTCTCTATTTCGTCTCGCCGAAGGGCCGGCTGTTCTGCCTTGATGCCGCCAAGGGCACGCAGGTCTGGGTGTTCGATCCGGCCTTTGGCGATGTGGTCAACACCAAACAGCGCCTGCGCGGTGTCTCTTACTGGAGCGACGGAAAAGACGAACGCATCCTCTTCACCTTCCGCAATCATTTGCTGGCGGTGGATGCCAAAACGGGCCGCCTGATCGACAGTTTCGGCCATAATGGCGAGGTCGATCTGAAAGAAGGCCTGGGGCGCGATCCGGCGTCAGTTTCGGTCAGCAATGTCTCGCCAGGCGTGGTCTACAAGGATTTGATCATCATGGGCTCGACCGGCAATACGCCAGGACACATTCGCGCCTATGATATCCGCACGGGTGCGATGAAATGGATATTCCATACCATTCCGCAACCGGGCGAGGCGGGTTACGACACCTGGCCGAAGGACGCGTGGAAGACCGCCATGGGCGCCAATGCCTGGTCAGGCCTGACGCTTGATCCGGAAAACGGGCTGGTGTTCGCGCCGCTGGGCTCGGCAGGCATGGGCAACAAGGATTTCTACGGCGGCGATCGGGAAGGCGATAACCTTTTCGGCACCTCGCTGGTGGCGCTCGACGCCAATACCGGCAAGCGCGTCTGGCATTTCCAACTGGTGAAGCACGATATCTGGGACCGCGATCCGCCGACGCCACCGACCCTGATTACCGTCAATGGCCGGGCGGCCGTGGCGCAGACGACCAAGGCTGGACTGGTGTTTATCCTTGATCGCAAGACCGGCGTGCCACTTTATCCGGTGCATGAGGTGCATCCGCCGGCTTCGGACATCCCCGGCGAGGTGACTTCGCCCACCCAGGTCATGCCGCTTAAACCGCTGCCTTATAATCGCCAGCAACTGACCGCCGATAATCTGACACAACGCACGCCGGACGCCCATGCGGCGGTGGCGAAGACCTTTGCCAGTCTGAGATCACGCGGTCCGTTCGATCCGCCGTCGATTGGCGGCACGGTGCTGTTACCTGGCATGGATGGCGGCGCGGAATGGGGCGGGGCGTCCTATGATCCGACGAGCGGCATCCTCTACATCAATTCCAACGAGATGGCGTGGATTCTGAAGGTCAAGAAGCAGCCGCCGATGGTGGGCGGCCGAAGCGGTTATGCGCTCTATCAGAATGCCTGCGCTGCTTGCCATGGGGATGATCGCAAGGGCTCGCCACCGGAATTTCCGTCGCTGGTCGGTGTTGATCATCGCCTGACGGCTGATCAGATAGCGCGGCAGATTCAAAATGGCGGCGGCCGGATGCCGGGCTTCGTGGGTCAGTATAGCGCTGAAGATATCAAGGCCATCACTGGCTACCTGTCGGGCGATCCGGCCCAGCAGCCAAAGGCCGCCCCGGAATATCCCTCGACGGATAATGACGCCTATATTTTCGACGGCTATACCAAGTTCCTCGATCCGGACGGCTATCCGGCAATAGCCCCGCCCTGGGGCGTTTTGGCGGCGCTTGATGTCAATACCGGCAATTATCTCTGGCAAATACCGCTCGGTGAATATCCCGAACTGCATGATCCCTCGACCGGCAGCGAGAATTATGGCGGGGCGGTTGTGACCAAAGGCGGGCTGCTGTTCATCGCCGCCACCATCTATGACAACCAGTTCCGCGCCTTCGACAAGACAACCGGCAAACTGTTGTGGCAGGCCACGCTTCCGGCGGCGGGCGCGGCGACACCGACCACATATAGCGTCAGGGGAAAGCAGTATGTTGTTATGGGCGCCGGCGGCGGCAAGAATGCCAAAGTTAAACCTGGCGGCTCTATCATCGCTTACACATTACCGTAAGCGGGCTTGCATGAAGTAGTTTCAGGTGTAATCTTTCCTCAAAATATAGAGGAAGCCACCATGCCGGAACCGATCTTCATTCTTGACGCCAAACGCACGCCTATGGGGGGCTTCCAGGGCGATTTCGCCGGCGTCACCGCGCCGGAACTGGGTGCGGCGGCTATACGCGCGGTGCTCAACGGACAGGTGCCGGATGAGGTGATCATGGGCTGTGTCCTGCCGGCGGGTCTCGGTCAGGCGCCGGCCCGGCAGGCGGCCCTGGGCGCGGGATTACCAGTCTCCGTGCCCGCCACCACAATCAACAAGATGTGTGGTTCTGGCATGAAGGCGGTCATGTTGGGCTATGATGCCATCGCGGCCGGCTCGGCGGATATGGTCGTGGCGGGGGGGATGGAGAGCATGTCCAATGCGCCTTACCTCTTGCCCAAGGCGCGATCAGGCCTGCGCATGGACCACGGCGAGGTCAAGGATCATATGTTCCTCGATGGCCTGGAGGACGCATACGACAAGGGCAGGCTTATGGGCAGCTTTGCCGAAGACGCCGCCACGCATTACCAGTTTACCCGCCAGATGCAGGATGACTATGCCCTGGCCTCGCTTGATCGGGCCTTGAAGGCGGATTTCAGCGCCGAGATCACGCCGGTGGAGACGAAGGCGGGGGCGATCACCGCCGACGAGCAACCGGCCAAGGCGCGTCCGGAAAAAATCCCGACCCTGAAAGCGGCCTTTTCCAAAGACGGCACGGTGACCGCCGCCAATGCCAGTTCGATCTCAGATGGTGCGGCGGCGCTTCTGCTGGCCAGTAGCTCGGCGGCAGAAGCCAGAGGGCTGACGCCGCTAGCACGTATTGTTGGTCATGCCAGCCATGCCGAGGCACCGAAATGGTTCAGCCGTGCACCGGTCGGGGCGGTCAAGAAGCTGCTGGAAAAGACGGGCTGGACTCTCAATGAGGTCGACCTGTTCGAGGTCAATGAAGCCTTCGCCGTGGTGGCCCTGATCGCCATGCACGACCTCGGCATCCCGCATGACAGGCTGAATGTGCATGGCGGGGCCTGTGCGCTGGGCCATCCCATCGGTGCTTCGGGGGCGCGGATTATTGTCACCCTGATCAATGCCCTGAAGCAGCGCGGCCTTAAACGCGGCATCGCGGCGGTCTGCATCGGTGGCGGCGAGGCGACAGCCGTGGCGGTGGAAGTGATTTAAGGTTTTGAATCCACAGATTGCACAGATTAACACAGATTTTCATGAGTTTTCACGAGCAGCAGCGCTCGCAAAGACTTTCCCTTAATCTGTGTTAATCTGTGCAATCTGTGGATAAGTCTATCTTAAAACGACCCAATACCCATCGCCTGCCGATACGGGCTCGCCTTCCAGGTCTTCAAACTTCAGGGCATCATACGGCTGCAAGGCATAGCGCTGGCCGTTGGCGGTAACGATCATCGGTTTTGTGGCAACCAGAAATACCAGGTCCGAGGGCAGGATGACACCGGAAGCGATATGTCGGACCTCGGCGCGCGCCTGGCCCCTGCGGGTCATGACATTGAGGTCGATCACCGGCAGGAGCGGCGTGGCCTCAATGGGGACATCGCCGGCGAAGGCCAAACTGTCGCCGGTGCCCAGTACATGCCGGCCATCAGGCATGTCCATGCGCAGGCGGCCGCTCAGTATGGTCAGATGCCGGTCGATCCCTTCGAAGCGTGAGAACGCTCCCGGTTCGGTGACTTCGGCCATGGTTATGCGCCACTGGAAATCGTCCATGCCCGCATCATGGGGATAAATGGCGATATCGCGTGTCACCCCGCCGCCGTTTTTCCACGGCAGGGGTGTGCGTTGCGAAGCGGGCAGGTGGGTAATCATCGAAGGACTCGTTTACAGGCTGGGCAGGTCTAAGCCTTTTTGGCCTGTGCAGGCAATGGCGATTTGCCGTTGATGCTGGCTTTAAATTATTGATCGTCCTGGTTTGCGCGGCATTTAAAATGGTCTAGCCTTGGTGCAATCAGCAGGAGTGCACGCCTTGACCAGCTATACAGACGTTTATTATGACAGTCACGACCTGAGGGTGAAGCTTTATGCGCGGGACTATAAGCCTTCTGGCGGCGGCGACGGCATGCCGGTTATCTGCATGCACGGCCTTAGTCGTAATTCGGCGGATTTTGAAGTCATCGCCCCACATCTGGCCGAGCGCTATCGTGTTATCGCCGTTGACCAGCGCGGACGCGGCAAGTCAGGCTGGGATGCGGAGCCCGCTAACTATACGCCGGCGCTCTATGTGCAGGATATGTTTAAGTTAATGCAGGCGCTCGGTATCGCCCGCGCGGTGCTGATCGGTACCTCGATGGGCGGCATCATGGCGATGATCATGGCCATGATCGCCCCGCAGGCGGTGATCGGCCTGGTGATAAATGATGTCGGGCCGGAACTGGATGTGACCGGGCTGGAACGCATCAAGTCCTATGTCGGCAAGTCGCCGCCGATCCGCTCCTGGCTTGACGCGGCAGCGCGGGCGAAACAGACCAATGATGTCGCCTTTCCGGATTATAGCGATGACGACTGGCTGGCCTTCGCGCGCCGGACCTATCATGAGGTCGATGGTGTGCCAGTGTCTTCCTATGATCCCGGTATTTCCGGCGCTTTCGATCCGGACGGGCCTGTTGTGGCGCCGCCGGATATGTGGGGCATCTGGGAGACCCTGAAGGAGATACCGGTGCTTGGTATACGCGGCGAACTGTCCGATCTGTTGTCGGAAGCGACCTTTGGCCGGATGCTGGAAACCCATCCGGGGATGCGCGCCGTGACGGTGGCCAATCGCGGCCATGCGCCGATGCTCGATGAGCCCGAAGCGATAAGCGCGATCGATGCGTTTCTGGCGGAATTGGAAATGCGGTCGTAGTTACTTCTCCTCCCTTGCGAGCCAACTTGGAGGGGCAATTGTGATGTGTGAAAGGCCCCCTCCGTCGCGGACTGCGCCGCGACTCCTCCCCCGCTGCGCAAGGGAGGAGAATTTGCCCTAGTAGTCCTTGGAATACCTGACACTCGCGCCCGTGCCGGCATTGCCGGTGGTGGAGAGGATGCTTAAGGAACGCGACAGGGCGACCTCAAGCTGGGTGGCGGTGAAGCCCTTCGCGTCGGTGACGATCTCGACATAGACATTATTGGTCAGGTACTTGCCGGCGGCCAGCGAGGTGCCGCGGCCGGTAGCGGTATCGGCGCCGATCACCCGCAGGCGGTCGATGCCGGTGGCCGATTGCAGGGCGCCGAGCGGATTGAGATAGTCGCTGCCGCCATTCAGGCCATTGACGGCAGAGGCCAGTTGCAGGGCTTCGGTCGGTGAAATATTGGCGACGCTCTCGCCAAACAGCATCCGCGACAGGATTTCGTCCTGCGGCAGGGCAGGGGTGGAACTGAAGGCAATGGACGGCCGCTCCGCTGATCCGGTCACCTTGATGACGCCTTCGACATCCTGCACGCTGGCGCTGGCGGTCAGGTTGATCTCCGGATCGGTGACCGGGCCGCCGTCGAAGGTGATGGTGCCGGTATCGATATCAAAAGAGCGGCCGGCGAAGGTATAGTTGCCGCGCACCACCTTCATGGTGCCGACGATACGCGGGTCTTTGGTTGTGCCGGTGACGCGCAGGCGCGCTGACCATTCCGATTCCAGTCCCATGCCGGAAACGAAGATCTGGTTGTCGGCGCGGGCGGCGATGTCGAGCCGCCAGAAGGCCGGCAGGGCGATGGCCGATTGCGTGATCGCCTCATCGCCCTTGCGACGGACGCCATCGAGCACGGCGATCTCGGCGGCGGCCTGCCTGACCACAACATATTTGACCTGGGGCAGGCGCAGATCACCCTTGATCAGGCCGCCATCGGCTTCGCTGTTGGTGATGTCGATCGTACCGGAGATGGTGGAGTTGATCGCATCGCTGCGCGCCAGCCGGGCATTATTCATCTCGACATGGATCATCATCGGGAATTTCTGCGCGGCGGCGAGGCTCAGCCAGCCATTGCCTTTTACCGTGCCTTCACCGGCGCGGCCGGTGAAGCTGGTCAGTTCCAGACGGTCGTTGGTGAAGCGGCCATCGAGCGCGATCTGGCTGATGCGGGTGCCGAGGCTTTCATTATCATAGGTAAGACTGGTGGCCTTGACCACGCCATTCAGGTGCGGATCATTGAGCTGGCCGGAGATATCGGCCGCCAGGGCGACGGCGCCGGAAAGCTGCTGGCGGGGCAGGCCGGCCAGCGAGAATGGTATGCCGGCCGGGCCGTTATAACGCACGCCACCGCTGACGGTGGCGCTGTTGATATCGGCGATCCAGTCGCCGCCGCTGGCAGGTGTCAGCGCCACCTGGGCGCGGCCGACGACCACGCCACCTTGGCGGATAATGGCATGAACATAGTTGCTGACCGGGCTTTTGTCCGGATTGAGCTGGGCATCGAACGCGATATCGACCGGCATAGAGACCACGGCGGCGCTGGCGCGCGAAAAATGACTGATCTTGAGATTGGCGCGGGCAGTTGGGAAGCCATTGCCGGCCTGACTGAAATCGATGGCGCCGCTGGCCGTGCCGGTCAGGCCGAGGTCTTTCTGCACCATATTGGCCAGGCTGAGATCGAGGTCATTGAGCCGGGCCTGGGCTTTCATATTGTCGCCGAAGCGGCCGGAGAGATCGATACTGCCTTGCGCCATGACCACCTTGACCGGCGACAACACCCAGTCGGCGCCGCTCTTGCGGATGACCGCCGGATGGTTGAGCTTGAAGGGGATATCGTTAGCCGCGCCTTGCGCCGCGAAAGTGTAGGTGTCCGGCGCGATCGTGCCATTGACGGCCAGATTGAACGGTACATCCTTCTTGCCGGTGGCGACGGCCTGGATGGTGCCACGCTCGCCGGTCATCTGGATCTTGGCGCGGCCGGTGGCCAGCACGAAATCCTGATAACGCATATCGGCCATCTGGACATCGGCGTTCAATTGCATCTGGTCGTGCAGCACGATATTAGCGGTGAGAATGGTGCGGCCGATATAGATCTTCACATCGCCGGGGATAGTAACGCCGCTGCCGGTGGCGTTGACCGCCACGGCCTGATCGCCGTTCTGCGCCGAGAGCATGGCGGTGCCTTTAAGGCCGGAACCGCTGATTGCCAGAGTGCCGCTGAACGGCCCGGCGGCATCTTGCGTCAACAGGCCCGCGGCATCGATGCCGGCAAAGGTCGCCTTGTGGATATCGATGCGCAGCGGCTTGCCGGTCATGACCAAGGCATCGGCCGAGAACGGGCCATAGGCGCTGCCGCCATCGGCCAGCACGGCAAAACCTTGCGGCGTGCTGGAGAGTTTCGCCGTGACATCAACCATCTTGACGCCGAGACCGGGATTGGCGGCGTGGATAACGGCATTGGGGTGGTCGAGCGTACCTGAAGCCACCGCATCAAGCGCGCCATATTGCGTTGAATTGGCCTTGGCGTTCAGCGCGATCGTGCCATTGGGGGCCAGAGACCCGCTGGCGCTGATCAGGGTGAAATCGGGTGACTTGCCGCTGAGATTGCGCAAGCTCACTACGCCCTGTTCTGAATAGGCGTAAGCGCCGGAGAGTTTGGCATTGCCGCCGAGGATACTTTTCAAGCCGTCTTCCAGTTTGGTCGTCTGGGCAGTGGCGCTGCCGGCCACGCTGACCTTGCCTTTGTTGAGCCTGACATCGGCGACGGTCGAGACATTGACCGTGCCGACACCTTCAACCGCGTAATTGTTGAGATTGGCCTTGATCTTGGCGAGGAACAGATTGTCTTTCAGATTTCCGGTGAGATTTCCGGTGGCTTTGATGCGATCAGACGTGACGCGGATGGTGTTGCTGGTCAGCTTGCCGTCATTGAGGCGCACCTCACCATCGAGTTTCAGGTGCGTCAGCAGCGGATCAACCTGTGCGGCGATGCCGGTCAGCGAGGTCAGTTGCGCATTGACCGGCACGATCACGCCGCCATCGGTGATGCGGCTCTTGCCCTTGGCCGTGAAGCCATTGAGCTTGATGCCGGCCAGATCAAAACGCTTGGCGGCGAGATCATAATCGATGCGCGGCTTATTGAAATCGCCATCGATCAGCAGGTCGGCGCGCAGGTCGGAGGCGGCGAAATCCTTGCCGAGCACGTCCGGTTTCAGCAGGCGGGCGTGCAATTCGAGCTTGCGGAAATGATTGGCGCCAAGGTCAACCGTACCCTTGGCGTCGATACGTACGGCGTCGGTATAGAGGGCCAGCACGTTGTCAAACACCCGGTCCTTCATTTTTGAGGTCAGGTCGACCATCACCGCCGGCTTGAAAAGAACCGCAGTATCGCCGGCCAGGATCAGGTCCGGATGGGTGGCGCCGGTGATGTGGAACACGCCGCTCTGCGCGGTAACGCCGAGATTGAGCAGGTTATCCGGGCCGAAATCAGCGACCGCGCGGCCATTCCACTGTTTCCACGTCCCCTTGCCGCCGACCGTGGCGGTGAAGGCCTTGTCGAAGCCGAGCAGCTTCGCCGCCACACCATCGGCGGGCGCATCGAGATCGGCGCTGATATCGAGCTGGTTTTTGTCGGGCGCGGCGTCGATCAGAACTTTCGCATGATCGCCCTTTTCGCTGATGGCGGCGGCATCGATTTTGAGGCGCTTGTGCAGCAGATGCGCCTGGCCATTCAGCGCGAGGGTATGGGCTTCACCCATCACCGGGGCATCGAGCACGAGGGCATCGACCTTCAGGCGGTTGATGTCGATATTAAGGTCCGGCAGCAGCGGGCCGTTGTCCTTCGGTGTATCGCTCGGATTAAGCACTGGCTGGCGCAGCATTTCGATCCTGGCGGTCGAGAAGTCGCGGATATCGATATGCTTGGTGAGATAACCGAAAGGCCGCCAATCGAGATGAATGGCCGGGCTCTGGATAAACACGCCTTTCAGGTCCTTGACCTTGACATCGTGCAGGGTCATTTCGCCATAGAGCGATCCGTCAATATTACCAATCTCGATCTGCAAACCCGAGTTGAGCTTGATGCCGGTAGCGAATTCGACCAGCAAACGCCGGCCCGGTGGCGTATTGAGCGCGACCAGGGCGGCGGCGAGCAGAAGCGCCAGCCCGACGAAAAACAACGCAATATTGCGCGCCACACGCCACCAGTTGACGCGGCGCAGGTCGAAGCCGGTACGGGCTTTTACCGTCTTGACCACCTCTTCGGTGGTGGTGTCAACGCGATCCTTGAGGGTGAGTTCATCTTCAGACGTGTGGGCAGGCCGCGGCAAGGCCTCTGGCTTTTCCGGTTCGATCGGAGATTGGGGTGGTCTCGGTTTGCGCGCCATCAGAAAGACATCCTAGAAAGCCTGGCCAATGCCGACATAGAGCGCGATCTGCGGCTCGCCCAGTTCCTTGTTGCGATTGATCGGTGTGGCGATATCGATGCGGATGGGGCCAAAATTGGTATAGAGCCGCGCCCCGATGCCGACGCCGACACGCAGATTATCGAAAGAGGGCGTAGTGGTCAGGTAGGATTGGCCCATATCGATAAACGGCACGATTCCGAAGTCACCGAAGCGGTAACGATATTCCACCGAGGCCTCGAAAAGGCTCAGCCCGCCGGTTGGATCAAGCGTATCGTCGAGCGGGCCCAGTTGCTGATAGCTATAGCCGCGCACTGAACCGCCGCCGCCGGCATAAAGACGACGGGAGGGCGGTATCTTGTCGAGCTGTCCGCCATAGATGACGCCCAGGCGGGTGCGGGCGGCAATGACCGAATTGCCGCTGACGGGATAATAGTAACTGGCGTCGAGCACTGTGCGCACGCTCGATCCGCCGCCGCCCTGTAATGACAATTGCGGCGTGACCTCAGCGCTCAGGCGATAGCCGGTGGCCGGATTGAGCAGGCTGTCGGAGCGGTCATAGCTGATCCTGGTCGGCAGGGCGGCGATATAGTAATTGTCGGCATCGCCCAGGAAATCGGCGAGGCCGGTTGTCGCTTCCTTCGAAGCGGCGATCTCGAAGCCATAAGACCAGGTCCATACCTTCTGCCATAGGGGTGTCGAGACGCGCGAGATCGAACCGGACAGGCTGGTCGTATAGGCCTCGTAGCTGTCATAGATATTGTGCGTGGCTGCGGCGGCGAGCTGGAAGGTACGGTCACGTTTCTTGGCGTTTGACCGCCGGAAGGTGGTGGTCAGCCCCTGTTCCTGGGTGCCGAGCGCCGCAGTGACGATCAGGGCGCCTTCGGGCGGAAACTTGTTACGGTTCTGCCAGGAGGCCGTGGCGGTGACGCCTTCGCCGGTATTATAGCCGAATTCGCCGGCCAGGGTATGGTATGGGCCTTTTTGCTGATGAACCAGCAGGTCGACATATTCCGAGCCGTCATCGGCGAAGCTGCCGGTGGCGACGGGCTCGACGGCCACGGAACGGAACAGGCCGGTGGCGACAAGCGCCTCGCGCAGGTCATCGACCTTGCGGTTATCGTAAAGATCGCCCTTGTCGAAGCGCGTCATGACCGCCACATGATCGGCATCGAAGGCCTGTCTGCCATCCGATTTGAAGCCACCAAAGCGCGCGCGATGGCCGGTATCGACCTTGAGCGTATAGTCGCCGGTCAGTTTGGAACCATCGAGCAGGATATCCCGATCGCCGACCTT
>CAMLIY010000043.1 GCA_946480125.1 uncultured Asticcacaulis sp. | reverse complement strand
TTGATCAGCGTCGATGCTGGCGCGACCTTTCAGCCGATCATAAACGGCCTGCCCAAGGTCGAAGGGTGGCAGGGCTCGCAAATCGTCGCCACGCCTGGTCGGATGCGCGATCTCTGGCTGGCCTTACCGCAGGGTCTCTTCCATTCCGCCGATGAGAAGACGGTACTTGTGAACGTCAAGACTGTCGACGCGGCCTGGCTTGTCGCGCTTGGGGCTCCGCCGGCGGGTCAGTCCTACCCGACTGTTTTTCTCTACGGAAAGGTCAAGGGCAAGGCGGGCATCTGGCGTTCGGATGATGTTGGACAGAACTGGCTTCGGGTGAACGACGATCTTCACCAGTTCGGCGGCCTGAGGGCCATGGCAGCCGATCCGTTGGAATTCGGTACGGTCTATATCGGACCGCACGGCCGCGGCGTCATGGCCGGCCGTCCAGTCGGCACGTAGTTTGTTACTTGTGCCACCCTAGTCAAATAGAGACGTGACCTAGAGTTACGCGGAGAGTGAGGAAGAATATGAATCGACGGGAACTTATACTGTCGTCAGCGGCCACGGGCCTTGCCATGACGCTGCCAGGCCGGGCGCTCAGTGCGGCCGCCGGACCGGCCGCGCAGTCGCTTCAGGGCAGAGAGGTGCTCAGCCTGAACCAGGGCTGGCGCTTTTTCAACGGCGACATCCCGTTTCCGAAGGTCATGGGGCACGGCTGGACCTATGCCAATGCAAAGGCCGGCAATGCCCAAGGCGCGGCTGCGCCGGGCTATGACGACACGGATTGGCGCGCCGGTGTCGAGCTACCGCATGATTTCGTAATTGAGCAGCCCCTCGACAAGGACGCCAACCTCTCTCAGGGCTATCGGCCGCGTGGCGTCGCCTGGTACCGAAACCTGCTCAAGTTCGAGGAGTCGGACCGCGGCAAGGCCATCGAAATCCAGTTCGAGGGTATCAGCACGCTGGCGACTGTTTGGTTCAACGGCACGCAGGTGGCGCATAGCTGGAGCGGCTACAGCTCGCTATACATCGATGTGACGCCCTTCGTCACCTACGGCAACCACTATAATTCGCTCGTGGTCCGGGTAGACGCGGACGCCATGCAGGGATGGTGGTACGAGGGTGGCGGCATCTACCGCAATGTCTATGTCGTCAAGCGCTCGCCGGTGCACATCGTCACTGATGGGCTTTTCGCGCATCCCGTTAAGGGCGATACAGGTTGGCAGATCCCGGTCGAGGTCACGCTGGCCTCTATCGCAGAGACCGAAAAGGCCGCGCGCCTCATCGTGGATCTGAAAGACAGCTCGGGACAGGTCATCGACAGTGCCCAAGGCGATTTCGAAATCCAGTCCTTGCAGCAGACCGTTGCTAAGCTCGTCCTGAAAGGCATGCAGACACCGAAGCTTTGGAGCATCGAAAGCCCCGAGCTTTACACAGTATCGGTGCGCCTCGAACAGGATGGTGTCATCACTGACGAGACGCGGACGACATGCGGCTTCCGGACGGAACGCTTCGATCCTGATCACGGCTTTTTCCTCAACGACAAACCGGTCAAGCTGAAGGGCGTGTGTCTGCACCAGGACCACGCCGGCGTCGGCGTGGCTGTCCCGGCGGCCCTATGGGACTTCCGCCTACGGCGTCTCAAGGCACTGGGTTGTAACGCGATCCGATGTGCGCACAATGCACCGGCGCGTGAGTTTCTCGACGCGTGCGATCGCCTGGGCTTCCTTGTGATGGATGAGAACCGGGTGTTCAACCCGGCGCCGGAGCACATGGCCGAACTCACCTGGATGGTGCGCCGCGACCGTAACCATCCGAGCATTATCCTGTGGTCTGTCTTCAATGAGGAGCCGATGCAGGGCACCGAGGCAGGCTATCAGATGGTGCGGCGCATGCGCGAGGCCGTCCGTGAGCTCGACACGTCGCGACCGGTTACCGGCGCCATGAACGACGGCCTGTTCACGCCGATCAATGTCTCGCAGACACTCGATGTGATGGGCTTCAACTACCAGCAGGACAGCTACGACGCGTTTCATAAGGCCAATCCGAACATCCCGATCACCTCTTCGGAAGACACGTCTTCCTTCTCCGTGCGCGGCGCCTATGCCTCGGATGAGGCCAAGCACATCAAGGGCGGCTACGATGTAGAGCCGGCCGGCTGGGGCGAGACGCACCGCGCCGCTTGGAAGGCGGTCGCCGAGCGGGAGTTCGTCGCTGGGACCTTTGTCTGGACGGGCTTTGACTATCGTGGCGAGCCCACGCCCTATGACTGGCCGACGAATGCGTCGCTGTTCGGCATCATGGATTCGTGCGGCTTTGAGAAGGTGCCGTTTTATATCCACCAGGCGCAATGGGTGGATGATCGCCCAATCGTTAGCATCGCAATTCACTGGACGTGGCCGGGCAGGGAGGGCCAGGCCATCAAGGTCATGGTGTGCGCCAACACCGAAGAGGTCGAGCTCAAGCTGAATGGCAAATCATTCGGCCGGCAAAAGGCCGACCGCTATGAGATGAATTTTTACGACGTACCTTATAAGCCCGGCCGCCTCGAAGCCCTGGGATATCTGGCCGGCAAGGTGGTCGTGCGGGATCAGGTCGAGACGACCGGGCCGGCAGTCGCGTTGCGCCTAACATCTGACCGACCAAGGTTGCAGGCCGACGGAATCGACGCGATGCCCATCACGATAGAGGCCGTCGATGCCAAGGGCCGCCGCGTGCCGGATGCAGACCATCTGGTCACCCTTTCGACCGACGGCCTGCGCAATCTCGGTCTTGGAAACGGTGACCCTAACAGTCTTGAAGCGGACAAGGCCAAGAGCCGCTCTTTGTTCCATGGTTTGGCGCAGCTGATTGTGCAATCCGGAACCGGATCGCAAACCGAGGGCGTGATTACGGCGACAGCGCCCGGCCTTCGATCGGCAAAGCTGTCGGTCGGGCTTGAAGCGGCAACGCCGCCGCTGCTGCAGGTCACCTGTCCGTCGAACCAGACCGTCGAGAACTGGTTCCGCGCCCCGGCGGGCGTAAGCGACCCGATGGCAAAGCCTGGCGCCGGCGACAATAACAGTTGGCAGTGGTTCCGCGCGGGGACGCTGCTCCCGGCGACAGACCGGTCCGGGCAAGTGCTTTGCGCGATCAGCTTCACGCCGTTTAAGCAGGTGCAGCAGTCGGGCGGCGTCATTGATTTTCTTGGCCTGACGGGCAGAGCGCGGGTCTATGCTGATGGCCGGCTGCTGGCGACAAAGACGGACGCCGCGCCCGCGCCCTTGCGGGCCAAGCTGCCGCCGGCACTCAGTGAGCGCCGTCTGGCGGTCGTATTCGACGTCGCTGCGGGTGAGCCATTTGGCTTCAACGACACGATCCAGGTGGTGGGCAGCGATGCTGGTTCGCGATGAGCGGCCGATAGGTTTCAATTTCAGACGTGCCGCATCTGCGGCTGGGATAGCGGCCACGGGCCGGGGTAGGGTAAAATGAGAAACAAAGTTCAATCGGGGCAAAGCCGTGGAAAACCTCAAGACCGGGCCACATTGGCGGTAGCGATGGCGGTGTTGGGGTTGGCACAGGCAGCGAACGCATCTGCGGCCACGCCCACGACAGCCCCTACGGGAGACGTTCCCAGTATTGTGCAGAAGGACGGCAAGTTTGCCCTGATGGTCGATGGCGCGCCGTTCCTCGTGCTGGGCGGACAGGCGAACAATTCCAGCAATTACCCAGCCATGCTGCCCAAGGTGTGGCCGGCGATCAAGGACATGGGCGCCAACACTCTGACCATGCCGGTGGCGTGGGAACAGGTCGAGCCGGTCGAAGGCCAGTTCGATTTCAGCTTTGTCGACGCTTTGGTGGCACAGGCGCGTGAGAACAATGTCCGGCTGGTCATTCTCTGGTTCGGCACCTGGAAGAATACTGGCCCCTCCTACGCGCCGACCTGGGTCAAGACCGACAACAAGCGTTTCCCCCGCCTGACGAATAAGGACGGCTCAACCTCCTATGCGCTGTCGCCGCTCTACGACACGACACGCGCGGCCGACAGACGCGCTTATGTCGAACTGATAAAGCATATCAAGGCGATCGATAGCGACCGACATACGATCATCATGCTGCAGCCGGAGAACGAAGTCGGCGTCTACGGCTCAGCCCGCGACTATTCAAAGAAGGCCGACGCCCTGATGGCGCAGCCCGTCCCTCCAGCGCTGCTGAAAAAGTACAACAAGACGCCGGCGAAGGGGCAAAACAACTGGAACGCCGTTTTCGGCAAGGATGCAGACGAATACTTCCATGCCTGGTCGATCGCCTCCTACATCGACGACATCGTCGCGGCGGGCGAGGCGGTTTATCCGTTGCCGACCTACGTCAATGTGGCGCTGAAGGATCCGCTCAATCCGGATCAGGCGCCCGGCTCCTACGCCTCGGGTGGGCCGACTTACAACGTGATCGACGTCTGGAAGGTGGCGGCGCCACACATCGAGATCCTGGCGCCCGATCTCTATTCGCCGGCGTCGAAGAGCTATGAGGCGACTCTCGGCTTTTATGCGCGCAAGGACAATCCGCTCTATGTGGCCGAAAGCGGCAATACAGCCGTCTATCCGCGTTATATCTTCTCGGTTGTCGGCCGGCAGGGGATTGGTTTCGACCCGTTCGGCTTCGACTATACCGGCTACTCCAACTATCCCCTCGGCGCCAAGAACTTCGGTCCAGAGGGCGTGAAGCCCTTTGCGACGGTTTATCAGTTGTTCGGCAGCATGGATCGGGAATGGGCGAAGCTTAGCTTTGAAAGCCAGGTTTGGGGCGTTTCGGAGCCTGACGACCATGCGGCACAGTCTCTGGATCTCGGCGGGGAATGGTCCGCCAAGGTCACGTACCGTCAATGGGAGTTTGGCCTGCCCGAGTGGGATCCTACAAACAAGAACGGATATCCTGAAGGATCGGATGTACCGAGCGGTGGCGTTGCGGTCGCCAAACTCAATGACAGCGAATTCCTGGTGACAGGGATGAACGCGCGCATCACCTTCGGTCCAGGCGCGGCCAACAAGGATCGCGGGTTCCTGCTCGATCGGGTCGAGGAGGGCCATTACGAGAAGGGCGCGTGGGTTATGGACCGAGTGTGGAGCGGCGACCAGACCGATTACGGGCTTAATTTTACGGGTCATCCTGTCATCCTGAAGGTCCGATTGGCAACCTATCAAAAATAGTTTGTCGCGAAGAGGAGAACGCTATTGGCTTGGCTGTTGTCGAGGCTCGCGCTTATCATCACGTGCATTGGCTTAACGCTGATGGCGCCGGCTGCGTTTGCGCAGCCGCGAACGGTCATTCCTCTTGATACGGGGTGGCGATTTGCCCGTGGCGACGTGGCTTCAGCGCAAACCGTCGGCCTCGATGATCGCGCCTGGCAAGCGGTCACGCTGCCCCACACCTTCAACGCCGAAGGCGAGGGGGCGGATAAGGCCACCTATAGCCGTGGCGCATCCTGGTATCGTCGAACCATCAGGCTTGCCAATGCCAACGACGGCCAACACACCTTTATTGAATTCGACGGCGCGGCGCTGGTTACAGAGGTGTGGGTAAACGGTCGGTCGGTGGGCGGCCATGCCGGCGGCTATGCCCGCTTTCGCTTCGATCTCACGCCCTATCTACACAGCGGCAACAACCTGCTGGCGGTTCGGGTCGACAATTCCAAGGATCCGGCCGTCGCTCCGCTTGGCGGTGACTTCACCCAATTTGGCGGCATCTACCGGCCCGTGAGACTGGTCAGGACCGCGCCCCTGCATTTCGACATGCTCGACTATGGGAGTTCCGGTGTTTATCTGACGCCGAGCGACGTCTCGCAGCAAGGATCCGGCCTCACGGTGAGGGTAATGGTTGCCAATGACAGCGATCGAACGGCTTCTGTTCTGGTGACCGTGCGTGTCATGGACGCAAAGGGCAGGAAAGTCGTTTCGTTGCAACAGTCGGTCGTGGTCGGTGCCGGCACGGTGCTGCCGGTTACCCTGACAGGTGCGGTCGCAGCGCCACACTTGTGGAGTGGCGTCGAAGACCCCTACCTCTACACAGCGCAAGTCCACCTCTCGTCGTCGCAAGGCGAGGCAACTCAGGACGCGGTTGCGATACCGTTCGGGTTTCGCGATATACGGCTGGACCCCGACCGAGGCCTGCTGCTGAACGGTAAGCCTTACGATGTGCATGGCCCCAACCTCCATCTCAGTATGCGTCCGGGCAAGGCGGTTGCCGTTTCGACCGCGGACATAGCCGAGGACTTCAAGCTGTTCGAGGAGATGGGCGCAACTGGCCTCAGGCTGGCGCACTACCAACATGAACAAGAGACGTACGATCTGGCGGATCGGAAGGGACTTCTGCTCTGGACGGAAGCCCCGTTTGTTTCCGAAATTTCCGGCAGCGCAGAGTTTCTGGCGAATGGGGAACAGCAGCTGAAGGAGGTGATACGTCAGAACTATAATCATCCGTCCGTGTTTGTTTGGGGACTGGGCAATGAGATTTACAAGGTCGACGCGGACAGCGCGAAGGTACTGGACGCGATGCAGGCCATTGCGCATGCGGAGGACGCCACCCGGCCTACCACCTACGCCAATTGTTGTGGGGCGATCGATGGGCCTCAGGCATCGCATACGGACGTCGTCGCCTCGAACGTTTACTTTGGCTGGTATTCCGGCGAGTTCAGCGACCTCGGACCTTGGTTGGATCAAAACCACGCGAAGCGACCGTCTGTTCCACAGGCCGTCAGCGAGTATGGCGCTGGCGCCAGCGCGCGCCAGCAGGCGCAAAACCTTCAACGCCCCGAACCGAACGGCCCCTGGCATCCTGAGCAATACCAGACGGCCTACCACGAGGCGGCTTGGCGACAGATGCGTGATCGGTCTTACCTTTGGGCAAAGTTTTTCTGGGTCGGGTTCGACTTCCCGTCGGTTGGTCGTGACGAAGGCGACACTGCGGGTTTTAACGACAAAGGGCTGATTACTTACGACCGGAAAACGCGAAAGGATGCCTACTTCTGGTACCAGGCCAACTGGTCGAAAGTGCCGATGGTCTACCTGACCTCGCGCCGCGATACCTACCGCACCGAAGCCGACACGGCTGTGAAGGTGTATTCGAACGCGTCTTCCGTCACCTTGACCGTGAACGGGAAGTCCTTGGGCCCTATCCCTGTTGTCGATCACGTTGCGACCTGGTCCATTCGCTTGCAGCCGGGGCGCAACCATCTACGGGTAACGGCGAACGGCGTATCGGACCAGACGACCTTTTACCTCAGCCGCTCAGACATGGTGGGCCGTCGGACAGACGCTTCCTTTGAACAGCATCCCGAAACGGCGGATCATTGACATGTCAGACACCGCAGGGCCGCTGCCAACCGTCAGGTTATCAGCCCGACCACAGAAATACGATGCCCCGATGTTGAGCAAGGGCTTGCAGATACTCGAAACCCTGGCTTCAAGCGATGAAGCGATGAATTTGTCGGCGCTCGCCTTTGCGAGCAAGCACTCGGTTGGCGAGATTTACCGGGCGGTTCAGGTCTTGCTGAGGCGCAATTATATCAATGAGCTGACTAATGGCGAGTTTCGGCTCTCGGGCAGGCTCTTCGAAATGGCCCTGCAAATTCCGCTTTACGACAGGCTGCTGGCCACAAGCCTGCCGGTACTGAAAAATGTGCAGTCAATTCTCGGACAGAGCGTGTTCCTGTCCCTTCTTGTCGGTAAACAGCATGTGATCATCGGCAAGGTCGAGGCGGAGGGCGATTTCGGACTCACCATCAAGGTCGGGTATCCCACGCCCTGGGTCGACAGTACACCGGGACAATTGCTGCAGGCCTTGTTGCAGGCAAGGTCGGCAACCGCTGAGCTTGATCGCCTGCCAGTAGCCTCCAGAGCCATTCGTCAAATGTGGCTCGCGGAACCGAACCCCCGCCTGGCGGCCATAACGGATATTTCTGTGCCAGTTTTCCAACGCGGCAGCGTCATGGCTGCTCTGACGGTTCCGTTTTTGTCTGTCGATGGCGGGCCGTCTGAAAGGAAATGCTTGTCTGTCGTTCGGGCCTGGGCGCGAACCATTTCAGACGAGATGTCGTCATGAATCATTCGCTGAAAATATGAATAATTTGAACAGGTAGGGAAGATGAAACGAACCTTTGAAATTAATCGTCGCAGTCTGCTGACTGCGGTTGGCGTTACCCTCGCACCTGCCGCTCTAATGGCATGTGGCGGCGGTGGGAGCGGAGGAGGCAGTGGTGGCGGAACAAGTTCATCTTCGTCCTCGTCGTCGTCTTCCTCCTCCTCATCCTCATCATCGTCGTCTTCCTCTTCGTCGTCTTCGTCTTCCAGCTCGGCCCTATATCCCGATTACAATACGAGTCCGCTCGCCAACGATTCTTCGGGGATGACCAGCACGGCCACCGAAATCGCTGCGCGGATCAAGCTGGGCCTGAATATAGGCAATACTCTGGAGGCAATCGGCGGAGAGACCGCCTGGGGCAATCCTCTGATCACTCAGGCGCTGATCGATACGACCAAAGCCAAGGGCTTCAATGCGATCCGCCTGCCATGTTCATGGGATCAGTACGCTGACCCGGCAACGGCGAAGATCAGCGATACCTGGCTTTACCGGGTTAAGGCGGTCGTTCAGTACTGTATCAACGCCGACCTATATGTGTTGCTCAATATTCACTGGGACGGCGGATGGTTGGAGAACCATGTGACTGTGGCGGCAAAGGACAGCGTGGTCGCCAAGCAGAAGGCATTTTGGCAGCAGATCGCTACCCACATGCGTGAGTTCGATGAGCGACTGTTGCTGGCCAGTGCAAACGAGCCAAGTTGCGACACGGCCGAACAGATGGAGGTGCTTTACACGTACCACCAGACCTTCATCGACGCAGTGCGTTCGACGGGGGGACGTAACGCCTACCGCACGCTCGTCCTGCAGACGCCCAACACAGACATCGAAAAGACGGATGCCCTATGGAACCGGATGCCCTCTGACACGGCTACCGGACGTCTTATGGCGGAAGTTCATTATTACAGCCCCTACCAATTCGTCCTGATGACCGAGGACGCCACCTGGGGAAAGATGTTCTATTATTGGGGCAAGGATTTCCATTCGACGCTTGAACCTGACCGCAATGCGACGTTCGGAGAGGAATCGGCTGTCGATGCGCATATGGCAACTGTAAAGCGGCTGTTCTCTGATAAAGGCGTACCCACCGTGCTCGGCGAGTTCGGAGCAATCGCGCGAACGACGCCCAAGGACCTTGAGCTTCACCTTGCCTCGCGCGCCTTCTGGATGAAGTACATTACACAAAAAGCGCTGGCTAACGGGCTTATCCCATTCTTGTGGGACACCGGCGGCCTGATCGACCGCACGACGCTCGCCGTACTTGACCAGCGGGGACTTGACGCCCTCCTGGAAGGCGCCGGCAAAAAATAGCGGTCAACATCACCAACCGCGGCTCGACGTGTTTACGACGGCCGCCAGCGGCTGTCGTATCGGCTTGACCCTGCCGAACGACAGCGTCACCTCTCTTGTGTTTGGGTCTCCTAGTTGAAAGCTGCGCCATGACAAAATTCTCCATGAACCTTACTCATACCTGCGGGCGGCCCGGTGCGATTATGCCTGCCGGGACGTGGCGCAGGCGCGCAATCGGCGCATTCTTGGCATTCGCCGTGGTTTGTTCGGGCCTCTCTGCGGCGGACGCTGCCGAGCGCGAGCATGTCAATATCGATGACGGCTGGCGTTTTGCTTATGGCAATGCGATCGATCCATCGGCGGATTTCGGTTATGGAACGCGAGCCTTTTTCTTTGCCAAGGCTGGCTATGGGGATGGTCCGGCCGCTTCCAATTTCAACGATATCGGCTGGCGCAAGGTGGATCTGCCGCATGACTGGGCCGTCGAGTTGCCCTTCGATGCCCGAGGCAACACCAACCATGGATCGAAAGCTATCGGTCTCGGATTTCCGGACAATAGTGTGGGGTGGTATCGCAAGACTTTGACGATCCCCGCCGAGGCCAAGGGCAAGCGGGTGTCGCTTGTATTTGATGGTGTCTATCGTGACAGTGTCTTGTGGGTGAATGGCCATTATATTGGCAGCGAACCGTCCGGATATACGAGCTTTCAGTACGATATCACCGATTACCTGAATTACGGTGGCGACAATGTCATTGCATTGCGGGTAGACGCGACCCGTGAGGAAGGATGGTTTTATGAGGGCGCCGGAATCTATCGCCATGTGTGGCTGACGACGACCGATAACCTCCATGTTGCGCCCTGGGGCACGTTTGTGAACCCCAAGGTTAAGGCCGAAAAGGCCGATGTCGCTATCGAGACGACCATTGTGAACGATAGTCGCGAGGACAAGACATTCAGCGTGGATATCGAACTGATCGACCCCGCCGGAACACTCGCTGGGACTTCGCACGGCGAGCCGATGAAGATCGCGGCGGGCGCTACTGTCGTCGCCTCGCAGACTGTGTCAGTGACGAAGCCGCAGCTTTGGTCCTTGACGACTCCGCAACTCTATAGGGCCGTGACGCGCGTCCGTTCAGATGGAACGGAAGCCGACCAGGTCGAGACCCCCTTCGGTATCCGAACCATCGCTCTGGATCCCGAGAAGGGTTTGTTCCTGAACGGCGAGCATGTTGAACTTCACGGCGTCAATATCCACCAGGATTTCGCCGGGATTGGCGTAGCTGTGCCGGATTCGGTGCAGACCTACCGGCTTCAACAGTTGAAGAACATCGGCGTCAACGCCTTGCGCATGTCGCACAATCCACCCAATCCCGAAGTTCTGGATGCCGCCGACCGCATGGGCTTTCTGGTTATTGACGAACATCGTATGATGGGAACTACGCCGGAAATCCGTGGCCAGCTCGAAGCCATGGTGCGCCGTGACCGCAACCACCCGAGCGTAGCCCTATGGTCAGTCGGGAACGAAGAGTGGTCGCTGGAGTGGTCGCCGCTCGGTACGCATCTGGCCGACGAGATGCAGTATATCGTTCACAAGCTTGATCCGTCACGGCGCACGACGGTGGCCACAAGTGGATCGAGCCAAGGCGTTTCCCTGGCGGCGGACGTCATCGGCTTCAACTATCATACCCAGCACGATGTCGACGCGTTTCACAGAGCCCACCCGCAGATGCCTGCCGTCATGACGGAGGAGGGATCGACTACGGCGACACGCGGCATTTACATTGACGACGCGCCGGGTGTTCAACTTGCCGCCTACGATCGCGAAGCGCGCCCAGGCAATTCGGCCAGTATCGAGGAGGCCTGGAAGTTCACCGCTGCGAGACCGTTCTTGGCGGGGATGTTTGTCTGGACGGGCTTCGATTACCGTGGTGAGACCACGCCTTTCGGCTGGCCGGCCATCAGCTCACAATTCGGGATGCTCGACACCGGGGGTATTGTCAAGGACAGTGGGTATTATCTGAAGTCGGTTTGGACGCAGACTCCCATGGTGCACATCTTGCCGCACTGGAACTGGCCTGGCAAAGCGGGGCAGCCGATCGACGTTTGGGTCTACAGCAATGCGTCAGAAGTCGAGTTACTCCTGAATGGCAAGAGCCTGGGACGTAAGACGCTCGACAAATACGGTCATTTGGAATGGTCGGTGCCATATGCGCCCGGGAAGCTGGAGGCCCGCGGCTATGACGGTGGCAAGTTGATGGCGCGTGAGACGATGGAAACCTCAGGGGCCGCGAAGTCTGTTGCCATTCAAGCGGACCGCTTGACGCTTCAAAGCGGCGGTAGTGATACAACGGTAGTTACAATTCGCGTCGTCGATGCCAAGAACCGCCTGGTGCCAGACGGGTCGAACACGCTGTCCTTTGCAACGACCGGGCCGGTGCGGATCATTGGGGTCGGAAATGGCGATCCCGCATCTCACGAGGCCGACAAACCGACGGAGCGGTACGCATTTTTCAAAATGAACAACTGGCGCAGTCTGGCGGTCGATGGCGTCACAGGCCGTAACGAAACCGCAGCCGATCAATCGACTGCGGACTGGCGAGACCCCTTCCAATGGTTGCCGCCCGAGAAGCAACCGGCCGCGACTCCAGCGGTCGTTCTTCGCGGCGAGTTTGATGCGCCCGACCTCAAGCCCGGCCAGACCCTGCAATGGCTTGTTGGCACGATCGGGAAAAATCAGACCGTCTTCCTGAACGGTGAGGCTGTCGCGCCGGAAGAGATCGATGGCGCTCAGATTGTTCGAATTGATGCGGCTTCGCTCAAACCTCATAACACGGTGGCCTATGTTTTTGAGACGCCGGAAGGCGGGGTTGCGAAGATGGCCGACAATAGTGTGGGTGGAACGAGTTGGGGACAGCTGAGAGTCGTCACGCCGGCGCAAGCATGGACACGTCGCAGTTTCGGTGGCTACGCGGTCGTAGTCCTGCAGGCTACTGACGGTTCTGGCCAAGGCCGGTTGACCGTGAGCGGTGATGGATTGAAAGCTGGGTCGGCAGACTTTACGGTTCGATGATTGCGTACAAGGTGAGCAGAGGAGAGGCACGATGAAGGTAACCCGACGGCAAATGCTGAAGACCTCTGCGGTCGCAGCTTACGGGCTGGGAGCTCTCCCTGTTGTGACGGCTGCGCAAGGACGGAGCGAGATCGAGAGTGGCCCCTTCACAGCCAACTGGGACTCTCTCGCTGCCAATTACCGTGCGCCTGACTGGTTCCGTGACGCCAAGTTTGGGCTTTGGGCGCACTGGGGGCCGCAATGCGTGCCGGAAGCGGGCGACTGGTACGCGCGTGAAATGTACCTTCAGGGTAGCCGTGCCTACCAGCATCACCTCGCCAATTACGGGCACCCGGCCGACACCGGTTTCATGGAGCTGTTGCCGAAATGGACGGCGGAAAACTTCGATCCGGAGGAACTGGTGAGCTTTTACAAGGCCGCCGGCGCCCGCTATTTCGTCGCGATGTCCAACCATCATGACAATTTCGATGCCTACGATTCGAAATTCCATGAGTGGAACGCGACCCGGATTGGCCCAAAGCGCGACGTGATCGGCCTTTGGGCAGAGGCTGCCCATGCACACGGTTTAAAGTTCGGCGTTTCCAACCACTCCGCCCATGCCTGGCACTGGTTCCAGACGGCTTACGACTACGATCCGGAAGGGCCGCGCGCAGGGCAGCGCTATGATGCTTACAAGCTCCGCAAGTCAGGCGGTAAGGGAAAATGGTGGGAGGGTCTCGATCCCCAGACCTACTATGCCGGCCCCTCGATCGTTATGCCGGATGGCATCACTACAATCGACGCGGCGAACGCCTGGCACGAGACGAATGATCGAAAATGGGATGAGAGGGCACCACAGCAAAACCCAGCGTTCGTCCGACAATGGTTTCTGCGATGCAAGGACCTGATGGATACCTATGAACCGGACCTGGTCTATTTCGATAACTTCGGCCTGCCGTTGGAACAGGCCGGTCTTGATGTAACCGCGCACTTCTACAATCGCTCTATAAAGCGAAACGGTTCGCTTCAGGCGGTCGTAAACTGCAAGGAAATCCAGATAGAGGCGCGACGCAAGGCGGTCGTCGAGGACGTCGAACGGGGGCTACGATCGGAGATCCACGACGCGCCCTGGCAAACCGATACCTGCCTGGGGAACTGGCACTATGACAAAGAGCTATTCGAAAGGAAGGGTTACAAATCGGCGGCTTCGGTAATCCATATGCTTTGCGATGTGGTCTCGAAGAATGGAAACCTGCTTTTGAGTGTCCCCGTGAAACCCGATGGGACGATCGATTCCGAGGAGCGCCGTATCGTCTCCGAGATCGGGGAATGGATGCAGATCAATGGCAATGATGCCATTTACGGTACGCGTCCCTGGCGGCAGTATGGTGAGGGGCCTACAGAGGTGATGTCGGGGATTTTCGCCGAGAACCGGCAGAAGCCGTTCACCTGGCAGGACGTAAGATATTCGACGAAGGGCGGTGCTGTTTTTGCCATGACTCTCGGCCAGCCCGCCGGGCCAGGTCTGGTTCTGAAAGCCTTTGGCAAAGGTCACGTGGGTCGGGTCGAGCGCGTTGAGCTGGTCGGATCGGGAGCAACACTGACTTTCGAGCAGCGCGTCGACGGCCTCCACCTCGATGTTCCCGAAGGCGCCGGCCACCGCTTTGGTGCCGTGTTCAAGATTAGCGGGCCTGGCCTGGTCACGTAATCCCGTGTACCCAATTGTGCTCTAAATACTAACATGGGGTGGGCTTACGGACGATTACTGGCTTCTCCGATCTATGACGAAAGCGAAGTGCAGGCGTAATTTAGCTGATCGACGCTTTTTGGCCCTTATATTGGCCTCATTTCATGCACCTATGATTGTTACGCGTCACGCTTGTCATGCGCGTCACGACGAAATAATTCACAACGAAAGGCGCCGTGATGCTTGCGCGCCTTGTCCGTTTCAGACATACGCTATCTATGCGTGTTTTACTGCAAATAATTATCAAAAGTGGTATGGTGCTATTGTAATGGAAGCGACAAAAATTAAAGATAGTGGCGACGAGCGATCGCCGAACCCCGTCGATCTTCATGTAGGCGGCCGAGTGCGTATGCGGCGAAAGTTTCTTGGCCTTAGCCAGGAGACGCTGGCGACAGCGCTCGACCTGACCTTTCAACAGGTGCAAAAATATGAGCGAGGCGCTAACCGGATCAGCGCTTCGAAGCTGTACGAGATAGCCGTCACTCTCAAGGTTCCTATCCAGTATTTTTTCGAGGGGTACGGCGACGCCCCGGTAGGCGAAGGCTTCAGCGAGTCGTCATCTGAAAAGTTTGTACATGGGTTCCTCATGACGACTGAAGGTATCGAGCTGGCGGAAGCCTTTCCGCGCATTCAAAGCGCCAAGTTTAGACGGCGTGTATTGGAGTTGGTGAAGACACTGGCTGACGACGGCGCGGCGGAAGAAGGTTAATCCAATCAATGGGGGCAACGGCTGTAGAGGTGCGCCAGAGGCAGATCGATGCGGCGATGCCGCGGTACCAGATCGTGCTTCAATTGCGTGACCAGAACAAGAGCTACCGTGAAATTGGCGAAACCTTGGGTGTGACTGGTGCACGAGCTCGACACCTCTGCCTGCGCGCCGCCGAGTTGCGGCACGAAGCGCAGCGCAACACACCGGATGTCTTCAGGCTGGACACACCCACGACTAGCCTTCCGATCGCTTATAAGCCGTACGAGGAAATGCGAAAAAGAGGTCTCCACTCGGTTGCTGACCTTCTGCCTTTCGACGAGGAAATGCGTTACCAGCTCATCAGATGCGGCTTAGGCCTCAGAAATATCGATGAAGTTCAGCTCTTATTCGTTCAACACGGACTGATTGATCCTGCTGGCAGGGTCTGACATCGATCGGGTTTCAAATCGCCGCTTGAACGGTTTATCAGACTCTGAGGGTCACACCCCTCGACCGTAAGAGGGCATAGCGAGACGTACGTCCGCCTTTTTGTGTGTCTCGCTCCGCGTTTTTATCAACCTTAAATTTTACTTGTTGAAAATTCGCCTCCGCCCTAAACATTGGGTAGGAGGTATTATGCTGAAGCGAAATTCCGACATTCTTCTCGCGGTCGCGCGGCTGATGTTAAGCCCCTTTCTGAGGCAGCGCCTAAATGTCGCCGTCGCGGCCACACTGGAGATTCTGGCGGTAGCGCTCGGTGTGGCCGGTCCCTTTCTGTTGAAGTGCCTGGTCGATACGCTTAGCGAAACGGTTTCGACCACGAGTGTTGCAGCAACGCCGGCATTTTTGAGTCTTGTTGCGGCATTTGTCGTAGCGTGGTGCGGCGGATCACTGGTGGCGACTATCCGTATGGTGTTCACCGCGAGAGTCATTGATGGTCTAAATGCCGAACTTGCCACCCGCACACTTCGGTCGCAACTGCCTGGAGCTGGACGCAGGAGGGACGGAGATAGTGGTCAAGTTCTGGGTATCTTGGAGCGGCTGCCTTTCAGTCTGAATATTGTTTGTGAGGGCATGTTGTGGCGCACGGTGCCTCTGATCCTTCAAGCAGGTATCAGCTTGGCGATTGTCGCGCGCCTTGTCCCTGCACGCTATCTTGTCATCATGATCTTGATGCTATTGGGCTTCGTGGCCGCGAGCTGGTATGGCGCTGTACGGCAGCGTCAATTTGCGACGCTGACAAATACGGCTACGGGCGGCGTTTCGCAGACTCTCGGTGACCTGCTGCGCAATGCCCGGCGGGTCGCGTTGAATGGCACCATGGAAAGAGAAGTCGGTGAGGTTCGGGGCCGGTTTCTGGAAAAGCGAGGCGCGACCGAACGGATGTGGTGGTCGCTGGCTCAACTCGCGGGGCTTCAGTACGGTGCCGTCGGTCTGGGTCTAATGCTTCTGTTGATGCTGGGCGGCATGGACGTGGCGGCGGGGCGCATGACCGTTGGCGATTTCGTCTTACTGGAAGCCTATGCTATCCGGCTAACGGCACCGCTGAGCGGCTTCGGATTTACACTTTCACAGGCGGGCGTTTCGCTTGCCAA
>CAMLIY010000042.1 GCA_946480125.1 uncultured Asticcacaulis sp. | reverse complement strand
GGTTCCGGATCATCCTTGCCCTCGGCGCGGAAGCGGATGAATTTGGCGAAGAAGTTCGACAGCTTATCCACCAGTTCGTAGGAGACCGGCACGAACAGCAACGACAGGAAGGTTGAGGTGATCAGCCCGCCAATGACCGCCACCGCCATAGGCTGGCGGAAACTGTCATGCCCCAGGGCGACCGGCAACATGCCGGCGCCCATCGCCACCGTCGTCATGATAATAGGACGCGCGCGCTTGTGTGCCGACTCAATAAGCGCATCATGACGCGACATGCCCCCCTTGATCGCCATGATGGCGTATTCCACCAGCAGGATCGAGTTCTTGGCGGCAATGCCGGTCAGCATGATCAGGCCGATCAGCGAGGGCATGGACAGGCTCATGCCACAGGCGATCAGGGCGAGGAAGGCGCCGCCGAAGCACAGTGGCAGAGCCGAGATAATCGTCACCGGATGCCAGAAGGAGCCGAACAGCAGCACCAGCACGACATACATCAGCATGATGCCGGTCAGAATGGCGACAATGAAATTCGGCACCATTTCGAGGAAATCCTCATTGTTCGGATCAACCACCGTTCGAACGCCCGGCACGTCACCATTTGCGATCTTCTTCATGATCGGCAGGTTCTTGACCGCCGCTTCCGCCGTGCCGTTGGGCACACCATTGAGATCGGCGCTGACTGTGGCTGATTGCGTACGGTCAAGGCGATGGATGGCAATGGGACCGGCGCCGAAGCTGACATCAGCCACGGCGGTCAGGGGCACCGAAACGCCGCTGGCGGTCGGTACCATGAGGGTGTCGAGATTGCTCATATCATTGCGCGCATCTTCTTTCAGAAGCACACGGATCGGCACCTGGCGGTCGCCGTCATTGAACTTGGCCAGGCTCTGGTCAATGTCACCGACCATGGCCACGCGGGCGGCTTGTGAAATGGCGGTCGTCGACACCCCCATCCGCGCCGCCTGGTCGAGCTTCGGCGTGATCTGCAATTCCGGCTGCGTCAGGTTGTCTTCGGAACGGACATTGATCAGTTCTCTCAGACCCGCCATCTGGGTTTGCAACTGGGTTGAGGCCGCGCGCAGGGCGTCACCGTTTTCCGAGACAAGGATATAGGAGACACCCGTACCGCCACCGCCGCCAGACTGGCCAAAGCTGGCCCGAACGCCCGGATAGGTTTTGAGCGTTTTCGAGAAGTCCTGTTCGAACTGCGCCTGGGAGAGCTTGCGCTTGTTATAGGGCACCAGATTGACCGTCAGGCTGGCAGTCTCCATGGCTTCCGATGCGTAGACGCTGCGCACTTCCGAACGCTTCATCAGTTCCTTCGTCGTGCGCAGCACAACGGCATCGGTATCATCCAGAGGCGTACCAGGCGGCAGGGAGATCGTCAGGGTCGAGACGCTCTGATCACTGGCCGGTATGGTGTCGCTGGGCAACAGGACCAGAAGCGAGGCAGAACCGACAAAGAACAGGATACTGCATATGACGACCAGAAGCTTGTGACGCAGCGAGAAACGCAGCATCTTCAGATAGGTCTTCATCCAGAACGGTTCGTCATCCTTGTGTTTCGGATTATCGCGCAGGAAATAGGCGCCCATCAGCGGCGTGAGGGTTCGCGCCACCACCAGAGAGAAGACCACGCTGACGCAGGCGGCGATGGCGAAGCTCTTGAAGAACTGACCAACAATGCCCGGCATGAAGCCGGTCGGGGCGAAGACGGCCACAAGCGTCGCCGTTGTCGCCACGACGGCCAGGCCGATTTCGTCCGCCGCCTCGATGGCCGCCTGGAAAGGCTTCTTGCCGCCGCGCACATGGCGGACAATATTTTCGATTTCGACAATGGCGTCATCGACGAGGATACCGACCGTGAGGGACAGGGCCAGCAATGACACGACGTTGAATGACTGATTGGTAGCGTGCATGACAAAGAAGGTCGGCAGCAGCGACATCGGCATGGCGACGGCGGACACGAAAGTGGCCCGCCAGTCGCGCAGGAACAGCCACACCACGATGACCGCCAGGATGGCGCCGATGATCAGGGCTTCGAACGACTGGTCATAGCTGCGCTGGACGTCCGTGACCGACGAAGCCACCTCCTCGATCTGCACGGATTTGTTATCGCTTTGCAGCTTGGCAATCGCGGCGCGCACGCCCTTGGCGACGGCCACTTCCGACGTGCCGCGGGTGCGCTGGATGCTGAAACCAACAACTTCATTGCCATTATAACGGGCGCGGGCACGCGGCTCCGACCAGGTATCGGTCACAGTGCCGAGATCGCCCAGGCGAACGGTTTTACCGCTTGACAGCGTAATGCGTTTTTCCGCCAGCAGACTGACCGTATCGGCATTGCCGAGCGTACGGATATTTTGTTCCTGGCCACCAAAATTGAAGCGGCCGCCGGGCATGTCGACGTTAAAAGCGCGCAGCTGGCTGGAAATATCAGATGCCGTGGCGCCCTGGGCGGCCAGCTTTGCCGGATCGAGCTCGATGCGGATTTCACGATCAACCCCGCCGTCTCGCGTCAGTTTGGAGACACCCTTGACGGCCAGAACGCGCTTGGAGACATCGTTATCGACGTACCAGGACAACTGTTCCGGCGACATATCGGCGGCGCGGATGGTGTAGGACAGCAAGGCGCCGCCGGCAGCATTATCAACCCGCGAAATGATCGGGTCCTGCACGTCGCTTGGCAAATTGCCACGAATACCGGCTACGGCATTACGCACATCATTGGTGGCTTTTTCGAGGTCAACGCCCAGCTGGAACTGAACCACCGTGGTCGAAGCGCCTTCATTGACCGTCGACTGGATATGGCGCACCCCGCCCAGGCCCGACACCGAATCCTCGACAATACGCGTGACCTGATTTTGCAATTCGGTCGGTGCCGCGCCGGATCGGACAACCGTCACCACCACATAGGGCAGATCGATATCCGGCCAGTTATTGACCCGCATCGACTGGAAACCCAGTATACCCACAATGGTCATGACGATGAAGAAGACCACGGTTGGGATCGGATTACGGATCGACCATGATGATATCTGGAAGCCGCCCCTGCCGGCGGCCGGTGTATTCGGAGCGGACATCTTATTCAGTACCCTTCTGGGCGGCGGACGGCTCTGCCTTGACCAGATCGCCTTCATTCAGGAATCCGGCGCCGGTTGTGACCACGCGATCATTGGCCTGAAGGCCTTCGCGCACCACAACGTCATCCTTGCCAACCGCGCCGCCGGTCACGATCTTGCGTACGCTGACCTTATTATTGGCGCCGATGATAAACACACTGGGCGCATTCTGCGTGTAGACGATGGCCTTCTGCGGAATGACGAGCACATTGCGGATACCGGCGTCGATGACGCCCGTGGCGAACATGCCCGGACGCAGCCCCGAAGACCACGGCACACTGACACGGGCATAGCCGAGACGTGTGGCGGCATCCAGTTGCGGCGTGACGATACGCACCGAGCCATTGACGGCGCCGGTCGATTCACTGGTCACCACCGCCGCCATGCCCGGCTGGATATCATGCAGGTCGTTTTCAACCACTTCCATGTTCAGTTCGATACGGCCGTCACGCACGATGCGGAACAATTCTGCGCCCTGGCTGATATTCTGACCCAGAACCGCCTTGCGGCTGGTGACAATACCGGAAACCGGCGCCCGCACGGTGGCCATATTGAGCTGGGTTTGCGCGGTTTCCATCGCCGCCTCGGTCGTCAGCTTGGAAGCTTCGGCATTATCGAGGGCGGCCGCCGACAAATAACCCTGCTGAAACAGGGTCTGGGCGCGCTGATAGGCTTTATTGGACTGGTTGTAATTGGCCTGGGCCTGTTTGAGTTGCGCCTGTAATAGTACGCCGTTCATCTTGAGCAGGGGCTGCCCTTGCTTGACCGTCTGGCCTTCATCGACCAGCAGCGACACGGCAGTCAGGCCGCCGGTTTCGGCGCCAACGACCACTTCCTGCCAGGCGCTGATCGTGCCGGACCCGGTAATCTGGACAGGCGCGCTGGCCTGACGGACCATGGCGTAATTAACCACTGAAACATGCGCGGGTGGTGCGGCGGCCGTTTTTTTCTTGCCCGAACAGCCGCTGACACTCATGCCAAGCACGAGGGCCGTGGTCAGACCCGCGACCATAAGCGGCCGCGTACCGGCTTTCAGAGTTCCCCAAATCATGCCCATTGATCCTACATTTATCTTGCGTCGCGCGCCGGCGAACACCGTTGTTTCTTATGCCGCACTCTGCTGTGCGTTCCGTTGTGAGTCAACGAACAGCGACATTACAAATCTTTTACTAACACGGACTTACTCAATAACCGTCCGCCACCGCGTCAGGCTTTCGCTATAGCACAAAAAGACAGAAAACTGTCAGTAGCTAAAATAACGGCCCAGATTAAAAGACGACTGAAAAACCGTATATATCCGCACTATTGCTTATTTATATCGGCGAGGTAAGTCTGAGACCATAACCGAGGAGATAAACATGAGATGGCAAGGTGGCCGCCAGGGCGGCGTGGAAGATCGTCGCGGCGGCGGCGGCGGCGGTTTGGGCCCGGTAGCCGGCGGCGGTGGTATTGTCCTCGCGGTCGTGGCGCTGATCGGTTATTTCGTCTTCGGCATCGATCCGCAAACCATTATGAGCGCCGGCAGCCAGACTGCGCCGGCAGCGGATGTGCAGGCCAGTACAGGCACACCGAGCGATGAGGAAGGCCAGTTCGCCGACGTTATTCACACCTCAGCCGATGACACCTGGCAGGCGCTGTTCCAGTCCGAAGGCAAGCGCTATCGTCCCTCCACCATAGTGTTGTATTCTCAAGGTACGCAAACGGGCTGCGGCTTCGGCGAGGCGGCCATGGGGCCCTTCTATTGCCCGGCCGATGAGAAGGTCTATATCGACCTCGACTTCTTCCAGACCATGGATAAACAACTGGGTGCGCCCGGCGACTTCGCCAAGGCCTATGTCATCGCCCACGAGGTCGGCCACCATATCCAGAAACTGGACGGCACAAGCGATGCCGTCAGCCGCCAGGAACAGCATCTGAGCAAGACCGGCGCCAACGCCCTCTCCGTCAAGCTCGAACTCCAGGCCGACTGTTACGCCGGCGTCTGGGCAAAACGCGCCAATGACAAGGAGCACTGGATCGAAGCCGGCGATATCGATGAGGCCCTGGGTGCCGCCACCGCCGTCGGTGACGATACGCTCCAGGAAAAGGCGCAGGGCCGCGTTGTGCCGGACAGCTTCACACATGGCTCGGCGGCGCAACGCACCCAGTGGTTCAAAGCCGGTTTCCGCGCGGGCGATCCGGCAGACTGCAATACTTTCGGCTAACGCACCTCAATAACCGGCAGGCTGTTGATCGGCTCGATGGTGATGTTGCGGAAGAAGGTCTCCGCCCCTTCCGACTGAAGCTGGACGGCGCCATGGGTCAGCGGCTCGCAAGGCGCTGTGCCGCTTGCCTTGTCGCAAATGCCCCAGACCTCCATGACAGGTACACCATTCACGACATGGATCGCATGATTAGCGAAGACGTAGAGATCAAGTGTGTTCCAGTCTCCGACCGGCTTGTCGGCATTATGGTTGTTCTCAATATTCCACAGCGCCGTATTGCCGATGGCCGACCCTTTGGGCACCCCCGCCATAAAACGCTGCCTGGGATCGATGATCGACGGATCAATAGCGACGCTGGAATCGACTTCAAGTCCATTGCCGACCGGCACCACCATGCCGACGCTGCCGGTCATGATCTCGAATTCGACGGCACGAGACCAGGTGCCCCAAACTGCGCCAAGTGTCCCATGGCTATGGTACAGCAGGCCATTATTTTCCGGATCGCTGAGGCGCGGCGCGTAGCGCTTTCCGCTCCACTTGTATTCCAGGCGCAGGTGGTAGTTACTGAAGTCGCCCTTATGAACCAGGCTGCCCCAGGTCTCGCCGCTGACCCGCAGAGCCGGCGCGCCGTCCTCTGTCACCACTGTGAAGATATTGCCCTTTCCGCTTAAGCCGATCGGCGCATCGTGCTTTGCCATATAGGTTTGCGACGGGTCTTTATAACCCAGCCAGGCCGTCCAGTCGTTGATATCCTTGCCATTGAACAGCGCCTCAGCCGGCCCGGTTGCTTTCGGGATATTCTTCAGAACCAAAGTCTGAGGCTTGAAGACCGGTACCTCAGCGTGGGCAGGCGCAAACGGCACCAGCAGGCAGGCGCCCGCTATGGCAATGGATTTCAGCATGTGTCTCCCAACTTTTATATAAGCAGTTCGCTGCGTGTGACCGTGACTGCCTGTCCGCGCAGCTTCACGCGATTGCCGCTCACTTCGCACTGCATATGCGCCCCGCGTTTCGGATGAGCTTGATAGTAATCGATTACAGCCTTTCCGGTCAAGGCGCTGTAAAGCGGCGCCAACATGCAGTGCATCGAGCCGGTGGCCGGGTCTTCAGGAATGCCCATATCAGGCGCAAACAGCCGGCTTACCACGCTGTAAGGCTTCCCCTCGTCAGCAAAGGCAGTCACTATGAGGTGCCGGTCATTGTAAATATCACCTTGGTAAGCCGTAAGCTTGCCAAGATCAGGCACAATCTCCCGCACCGTCGCCTCGCTGTCCATAAGGACGATCTGCGCCGGGCCGCCATAACAGCGTAGCGGCTTTACGCCCAGCACCGCCTCGATCTCAGCGATCGGCGCGATTTCGTGCGGCATATAGGCCGGAAAATCCATCTCATATCCGATGGCAGCGCGCCGCACCATTAATCGGCCAGACAGGGTATCAAATTGCAGTTCACTGGCTGTCAGGCATAGTTCGTTGAACAGCATATGGGCTGAGGCCAGGGTGGCGTGGCCGCACAAGGGCACCTCGATCGCCGGCGTGAACCAGCGTAAACCGAACCTTGCCCGATCATCGGTCCGCAGCAGGAAGGCCGTCTCTGCCTGGTTGTTTTCCATGGCCAGGCTTTGCATGAAATGGTCGTCAGGCCATGCGTCCAAAGGTTCGAGGACGCAGGCGGGATTGCCCTTGAACGGACGATCGGCAAAGGCATCGATCAGATATTGTCGCATGTGGTCGCTACTCTCGTTAGGTTGGCGACCACTATACGATGGAAAGCAATGTCAAAATCGATTTTTAGTGAAACTTCGCCAGCACCACACCGGCCTTGAGCTTTATGCCGTCGCCTGTGATATAGTCACCGGGCGCCATGGCCGCCGGACAGTCCCCTAATCGCTTGCCGTCTGTGACCGTCACCTGATCGCCATGACCGGCAAAGGCCGGAGAATAGCGGGTTTCCGCAGTCTGATGGAAAGCCTCATTACCAATAATATCGACATGAATATGCGAGGTCAGGGTTGTGTCATTGACCATGCAGACTGTGTCGATATCCGCCCCGTCATCACTTTTGGTCACTTGACGCGCTGAGCATTCCAGGCCTGACATTTCCGCTTTACCCGGTAAATCCTGTCCGATGAGGGCCAGTTTTTCGCCTTGGGCGTCGTTGACGCAAATCTTGGCCACCGATTTGCCGCCCAATTGCGGCAGGGTCTGGGTCAACTGCCACAGGCCGGCCCTTTGTCCCAAACGACTGACTTTATATGCAGGCGCTGTTTCCGAAGATACACTGCTGGCCTCGGCGCTTTCCACATATTCCTCAGACGCCGACGCAGACAGGCCTGCGCCATCCTCGACAAAAGGTGTGCGCGGCTTTTCAGGCTTTCCACACGCCGCTACCAACAGACAAAACAAACAAACGGATATAGAACCCCCAATTCTCTTCATTGCGATTGCGTACCTTCACTGGAAACGTCATGGGAATCATCCACCCAATTCGGTGAATAGCTGGCATAGGCAGCCGCTTCCTCAGCCGTCAGGCTGGCTGCGGGACTTTCACCCGCAAACGCTGTATCGCTGGAATCTCCTGGCTTGGGACTGCATGCCACCAGGCTTCCCATGGCGCAAATGGCCAGGCTGGCCGATAAAATATAAACAAACGTCCTCATGCAGTACCTTCGCAAACGTCACCTCCCAAACCATAATCACGAGATTATAAAGACGAAATTCGGAAATGGTGGGGCCGCGACGATCTTATTTCCGGTTATGGCCGGTTATCGCCCGGATGCGATGACCTGTCAGCATGGTTTTTGTCTGGCCGGTCATTTGCATGGTCTTCCGCCGGCGTGGTGTGCGGATTATGTGACGGTTCCGGAGTCCTTGAGCTGTGATCCTTGTGATCGTCCGGGTGTATGTCCTGACCTGGCGCGGCATTGCCTTTTGTTGGCGCCTGGTCATGGTCATGGTCATGGTCGCTATAAACCTGTTGAGGCTTGTGATCTCCATAGGCATTGATCTTCCTGCCGTCGTTTTTCTCGATATCGCCGCCTTGAAAGCCGGTGGGGCAAGCCCCCTTGAAATTGGCGTCATCCTTGTAATCCCGGTGATCGGACGGTGGTGATATCGGCCCTTGCTTTGTCATCCGGGCCCCCAGGGCCTTGTCGACACAGATATGGGTGACATAGCTCTTTTGCGTCTTTGGATTCGTGTGCTTCACTTCCCAGTAACCAGGCCTCTGTCCCATCTGCTTGATCACCACCGGATCATAGGTTTCAGCCTGGGTCACTACAACCGTTGCGGCGGAACTGGCCACGGTCTCTGTCACTGTCGTATCTGAGGTATCAACCGTATCCCCGGCTAAGGTGGCGGCGGCGGTTTCGCTAACCGAGGCCGAAGAATCGGCGGACGGTGTCGATGGGCTGCACGCGGACAGGGATAAAACAGCGATGCCAGCAGACAGAAAAGATGAGGATTTCATGGAGGTCTCCAAACAATCAGCCCCCGCCAACGCTTAAAGGCTGGCTTGTAAGGATGAAATTGGGAGTTTCCATTTCAAGCCTGACACATTTGACGAAATAGTAGGTCATCCCACATTCGGATCATCCGGCAGTTTCCAGTCGATCGGCGGATAGCCTTTTGAAACCAGGAATGTGTTGGCATGCGAAAAAGGCCTGGTGCCAAAAAAGCCGTTATGCGCCGACAGCGGCGATGGATGGACCGACTTAATCACAAGATGTTTCGAGGTATCGACAAATGCGGCCTTCTTTTGCGCATAACTGCCCCACAGAATGAAAACGACCGGCTGTGGCAGGTCATTAACCGCGCGGATCACCGCATCGGTGAATTTTTCCCACCCCTTGCCCTGATGCGCGGCCGCCATGCCCATTTCCACTGTAAGAACACTGTTGAGCAGAAGAACACCCTGCTTCGCCCAGTGTTCAAGAAAGCCATGCCGCGCCGGCGCAATGCCAAGATCGTTCTGCAACTCCTTGTAGATATTGACGAGAGACGGCGGAATGCGTACGCCCGGCTTCACTGAAAACGACAGGCCGTGCGCTTGCCCTTCACCATGATAGGGGTCCTGCCCCAGTATCACGACGCGTACCTTTTCGGGCGGGGTGAGATCGAGGGCGCGAAAATAGTCACCGCCCTTTGGGAAGATTCGCGCCCCTACCCCTCGCCTTTCCTGCAAATAGGCTTTCAGGTCGGTCATATACGGCTTGGAAAATTCGGGTGCCAACAGGGCCTTCCAGCCTTTATCGAGCTTAATATCGGTCATGCCGGCATCCCGCCCCGACTCCACTTTTAAGTCAAGCGGTCATGATTTGGTACAGGTGCCGGTCACCTTGCCCGTCACATGAAGAGTGGTGTCATGACCTGCTGTCGAGGCCGTGATATCACCACCGAAGGACTGGCTATCGTCCGCGACTGTCAATGAGCCCGTGCTCTTCACGGCAGCACAATCAGTCGTCCATGAGACCACTTTACCGGCCTGCGTGAATTTCTGCCCCTCGCATTGCGGACCGGTGACGGCGGCCGGCGGCGCTTTCAGGTCTTCTGGGCTGGCGCACAGGCTGGCTGTCGTCGTTGCCGGCGCCTGGCCGGCGATGGTTGTAACCGTGCTGATTTCCCACATTGAATCGGGCCCCGGCAAAACCGGCGCCTCGCTGACATCCGGCGCGCTATCGGCCACAGCGGAAGTTGCGGGCGTCGGCTTCGGATCAGGCACCACCTGATCCATCACGGCGGGAGAAACGACACCGAAAAGAAAGCCTGCGGCGGCTGTAAAGGTCAAGGCAATGGTGGGACTCATAGACAAGGCTCCTGTCACAGCAAAAACCCCGAAGCTCCACCCTCTTAAATACTAGCCGCGCAACATCGTCAGGCCAATCAAAAAAACGTCAACCTTATGACATTTATCATATTTTTATAAAAAAACCATTGTTACGAAACATTAAAACCGCAAATGGCTTATGCAAAATTTGCAAGTATTTTTCAGGTTGAACAGCTATCGACGACCTTACCTTCCACACCGGTAATGATTTCACCCTCAGGAGTCCGGACCTTGCTTTGCCCTTCAATCGCCTTGCCGCCATGAGAAAAAGTCCACTGACCGGCACCCTGGGCCACATCGCATTGGGATTTCCACGTCACAACGTCGCCTTGGCGGGTAAATTCAGGTTCGCTGCACTTGGCACCCGTCAAATTTTTGGGAGGGCTAAGCCAGCTTTTATCGGACATGCACATCCAGGTGGTGTTTGTTTCCGCCGCATTGGCACCCGCCTGGCTTTGAACTTCCAGTTCCCATAACCGCCCTCTTTCATAAGCCATGGACTGGCTGGCGGTCATGGCGGCAAACAGCGCCACACCGGCGCTCAAAAAATGTATCTTTCGCAATGTCATATACTCCTCCTGTGACAACAGCCCCCTCAAATCACAGCATAAAGCAAATGAGCAACAAACATCAAGATAGCTCTCAAAGATGTTATTCAGAATATAAAAAATGACTGTAAACTGAATTACGAATTTTAAAACTTTAATGGTAAGTTTTATAAAATTAATCTCTTATCATTAAAAACTAAACACTATAATTTATATTTAAAATTATGAACAACAATTCATGTATTTAAAATTGACACAATGCGGACATAACACAATTGTGAACCCGACACCCCTCATCACGCCCACCTCGATGCAAATGAAACCGGCGTATATTGTATCAAATTGTCAAGTGTGTTTTGTTATGGGTTCGTAATGATTATCTCAAAGCAGGCCCCTCACGTGATCCTTCATTCTTCTGCCTCTGCACGCACCTTGCTGACCAGCATCACCGTATTCGGGGCTTGTCTATGTCTGGCCGGCGCCGCCATTGCCGCTGATGACGCCAAGCCTAAGACTGACACCGAGAAAACAGCCGGCAAACTTGAGGACACCTTGCCGCCCCTGCCGGAAGACAAGACGATCCACCAGTCGATCCAGCTTGACGGCAAGGCGCTGAACTACGATGCGACGGTCGGGAGCATCGCGGTACGCGACGCCAAGGGCAAAAAGATCGCCGATGTCGTCTTTACCGCCTATATTGTGCCAGGCAAGGATCCCAATCGCCCGGTGACTTTTGCTTTCAATGGTGGGCCCGGCGCGTCTTCGGTCTATCTCAATATGGGCGCCGTTGGCCCCAAGCGCGTCCAGTTCGGCGATGAGGGCGACTCGCCCTCCGATTCCAGCATCACCACCGACAATCCCAATAGCTGGCTCGATATGACCGACCTCGTCTTCATCGATCCGGTCGGCACCGGCTATTCGCGTTCACTGGAGGATGACGACCAGACCAAAAAGGATTTCTGGTCAACCGAGGCCGATATCCAGTATCTGTCGCGCGTCGTTTATGACTGGCTGGTCAAGAACGGCCGCCTGCGGTCACCTAAATACGTCATGGGCGAAAGCTATGGCGGTTACCGCGCCCCGCGTATCGCCAATGCCCTGCAAACCCGCATGGGGGTCGGCGTTTCCGGTCTGATTATGGTGTCGCCCTATCTCGATCCGGCCGCCGTCGGCTCGGAAACGGCGCTGTCGCCCCTGCCGTGGATGATCAACCTGCCTTCGATGGCCGCCGCCAATCTGGAGAAGCAGGGCAAGCTGACCCCCGCCGCCATGGCCGAAGTCGAGCAATATGACCGCACGCAATTCGTCACTGACTTCCTGGCCGGCCGCTCCGATCCGCAGGCGGTCAGCCGCATGGTGGCCAAGGTATCGGAATATACCGGCCTCGATCCGGCCCTGGTGGCCCGCATGGATGGCCGCGTCGACAGCACCACCTTCGTGCGCGAAAGCCACCGCAATGAACGCAAGATCGGCAGTTGGTACGATTCCAATGTCACCGCCTATGATCCCTTCCCCGAAGCGCCCAGCCAGAAATCCGGCGACCCGATCCTGAACGCCCTGCTGGCGCCCACCACCAGCGCCATGGTCGATTTCGTCACCCGCGAAGTCGGCTGGAAGACCGACGCCCACTATGAGGCGCTCTCGCCGGTTGTCGGCGAAAACTGGCAGCAATACCCGAATGAAGACAAGCCGGTCAGTGATCTGCGCCAGGCCATCGCCAACGATCCGAAGATGAAGGTGCTGATCGCCCACGGCTATAACGACCTGTCCTGTCCCTTCTTCACCTCGCGCCTGGTCGTTGATCAGTTGCCGACCTTTGGCGGCACCAAGCAGGTCAAGCTCTCCGTCTATCCCGGTGGCCATATGTTCTACAGCCGCGCCGGCAGCGGCACCGCCTTCAAGGCCGATGCCCGCGCCCTTTACAGCAAGGATTAAGTCATGACCTTCCGCACCCTCACCTGCGCCGCCGCTCTGCTGGCCCTCGCCGCCACGCCCGTCATGGCCAAGTCGAAGCCCACGGCCCCTGCGGTCAATGCCCCCGTCACTCCCATGACGCCGGATATTGCGCCGGATTATGACAAGGTCCGCCCGGATGCCGACTTCGTCCGTCGCGTCGTCATGGTGCCGATGCGCGACGGCACCAAGCTCTACACCGTCATCGTCTTCAAAAAGGGCACCAAGGACGGCCCGATCCTTTTGTCGCGCACGCCCTATGATGCCAAGAGCACCATGGCCCGCAGCGCCAGCCAGACGATCAAGGAAGTGCTGCCGGCGATGTATAATGAATTCGTCGATGACAGCTATATCATCGTCACTCAGGATATCCGCGGCATCCACAATTCCGAGGGCACCTTCATCATGAACCGCCCGCTGGCCGGGCCGCTCAATGACACCAAGATCGATGAATCGACCGACGCCTATGACACCATCGACTGGCTGTCGAAAAATATCCCGGAATCCAACGGCAAGGTCGGCATTGTCGGCTCGTCCTATCTCGGCTTCACCTCGCTGATGGCCGAGATCAATCCGCATCCGGCGCTCAAGGCCGCTGTGCCGCAAAGCCCGATGGTCGATGGCTGGATGGGTGACGACTGGTTCCATAACGGCGCCTTCCGTGTCAGTGGCTTCGACTATGCGCTGGAGCAAAGTACTGGCAAGGCCGAGGCCGGCGCCGCCATTCCCGGCGGCGTGGGCGATGACTATAACCGCTATCTTGAGGCCGGCTCGGTTGGTGATTACGCCCGCAAATGGGGCATCGACCAGGTGCCGTTCGTTCGCAAGCTGATGGAAAATCCGGCCTATACGACCTTCTGGTCCGGCCAGGCGGTCGACAAATGGATGGCCGCCGCCCCGCTGAAGGTGCCGACCATGCTCGTCGTCGGCCAGTGGGATCAGGAAGACAGCTATGGTGCGCCAGCCGTCTACAAGGCCATCGAACCCAAGGACACCCATAACGACATGGTATCGCTGGTCATCGGGCCGTGGCGCCATTCCGGCGTCAACCATTATGGCTATGACCTGGGCGCCCTCACCTTCACCGGCGACACGGCGCAGGAATTCCGCGTCAAATACATGAAGCCCTTCTTCGACCACTACCTGAAGGGCGCCCCCGATCCGCATACCCCGCCGGTCCTGACCTATGCCACCGGCGTCAACCACTGGGATGAATCGCCCAAGTGGCCGATGGGCACTATGACCCCGCTCTATATCGGCGACAACGCCACGGCCAGCTTCGACAAGCCGTCAGCGGCCGCGCATGATGATTATGTCTCCGATCCGTCAAAGCCGGTGCCGTTCATTCCGCGCCCGATCAATATGGCGGACGCAGCCCAGTGGAAGCCGTGGCTGGTTCATGACCAGCGCTTCGTTTCTGACCGTCCGGATGTACTCTCCTATACCAGCGCGCCGTTGGAAAAGGCCGTCCATGTCATGGGCGCGCCGGAGGTCGATCTCTTCGCCGCCACTTCCGGCACGGACAGCGACTGGGTGGTCAAGATCATCGACGTCTACCCCAATGAATCGCCGGAAGAGGCTTCGCAAGGCTCCAAGCCGTCCATGGCCGGTTTCGAGCTGCCCATGGGCATCGAAATCTTCCGCGGCCGCTATGTCCATGGTTTCGACAAGCCGCAGGCCCTGACACCCGGCCAGGTCGAGGAATACAAGTTTGCCCTGCCCAACATCGACCATGTCTTCCTGCCGGGACACAAGATGATGATTCAGGTGCAGTCGTCCCTGTTCCCGCTCTATGACCGCAACCCGCAGACCTTTGTCGATAATATCTTCAACGCCAAGGCTTCGGACTACAAGGCGGCGACGGAAAGCGTCTATCGCGGCGCGGATACCGCCTCGGCGGTCTGGCTGCCGATTGTGAAGGAATAAAAGAAATCTCCTCCCCATCGCAAGCGATAGGGAGGAGAAGAATTACTGCACCGTCGCTGAAACCGGCCCAGCCGCCTTGGCCGCGACCGTGGCTTCATACTGCGCGTGTTCCTCGTCGCGCTCCGTCTTCCACGCCTTGAGCAAAACCGCTCGACGCTTGGGATAACGGCTTTCCAGCGGAGTCCATGAGACAATTCGGTCTGCCCGCAGATGCCGGAACGCCTGGCGCATTTCGCACCACACCACCACCATGCGGATATGCTCGAAGAAACCAAGCGCGATCGGCCAGACCACGCGGTCGGTCGTCACCTCCTTGAGGTCGGTATAGCGCACCTCGACGCGGCATTCGCTGCGGATCGAGGCGCGGATATCGCCGAGATCGATCCGGCTCGGCGGCGTCGACCAGCTCGGCACCACCAGCAGGCCGGAGGTATCGATTTCATCGGCCAGATCTTTCGGCAGGACGGCGACAATCTTGGTCAGGGCATTCTGTGCCGCCGCCCCCAGCCGGGCATCGCCGCGATCGGCCACCCAGCGCACACCCAAGACCAGCGCTTCCAGTTCTTCCTGTGACAGCATCAAAGGCGGCAGCATATAGCCCGGCCGCAGCACATAGCCGACGCCCGGCTCGCCTTCGATATGCGCGCCCTGCGCCTGAAGCGCGCCGATATCGCGGTAAAGGGTGCGTAAGGAGATATCAAGTTCGCGCGCCAATTCCGCCCCCGAGACGGGATAACGATGGCGGCGCAGCAATTGAAGCAGATCAAGCAGACGGGTGGCACGCGACATGGGAGCGTCCTCGGATAAGGTGGTTTCTCAGGTACGCGATACTAAGAGACACCTATCATCTGCCTGATGCCATATTCTGTCAGCATAATTCCGGCGAGATCGCAAATATTGTGAATACTTGACACCTGCTCGATTACATACATACTGGTTGGTATGGAAACGCACACATCCCCTCGCCGTAATGCCGGCCACACCCGAGACCGCCTGCTCAATGCCGCCTTCGAGGAGGTTTATCATTCCGGTTTTCGCGGCAGCGACCTGAATGCCATTCTGGCAAAAGCGGGCGTCACCAAGGGCGCGCTCTATCACCATTTCACCGGCAAGGAAGCGCTCGGCCACGCCGTGATCGAAACCATCATCGCCCGCATCACCCAGGATAAATGGCTGGCCCCGCTTGATGATGTCGATGATCCGATTGACGCTCTGATCGGCATTCTCGATGATACCGGCACCTCCGAAACCGAGGTCAATGGCGGCTGCCCGCTCAACAATCTGGCGCAGGAAATGTCGCCGCTCGACGAAGGCTTCCGCCTGCGCCTGTCGGAAATCTTCACCAACTGGATCGGTGGCGTCACTGACGCTCTGCGGCTGGGCCAGATTAACGGCAAGGTCCGGCGAGATATCGATCCCCGTGAGACCGCCACCTTCTTCGTGGCCAGTTATGAGGGCTATATTTCCCTGGCCAAGACAGCCCAGGATGGTCGTGTGCTGGCATCCGGCCTGAAGCAGTTGCGCGTCTATCTCAATGACTTGCGCGTTCAAGACCCTGTGAGTTGACGCAAAGGTTTACGCGAGCGTAAATACCTGTGACTTGACCTTGATGGTTTCAATTGATACCGTCAGCAAAACGATACAGGGACATTGCCATGACGATTGCATCCGCGGGCGCGAAATTCCGTGCGGCCCTGGCCGCCGAGCAGCCCTTGCAGGTCATAGGCACGATCAACGCCAATCACGCCCTGCTGGCCAAATGCGCCGGCTATCGCGCCATTTACCTGAGCGGTGGCGGCGTGGCGGCCGGCTCCCTGGGAATGCCCGACCTGGGCATAAACACGCTTGATGATGTGCTGATCGATATCCGCCGCATCACCGATGTCTGCGACCTGCCCCTGATGGTCGATATCGATACCGG
>CAMLIY010000041.1 GCA_946480125.1 uncultured Asticcacaulis sp. | reverse complement strand
GTGCGGCAGTCGTAAAGAGGCGATGCGGTACGCCGCGGGACTTAGCTGCCGCTTACTGTCCGCCATGCAACCGGCATGACAAACTTACAACGGCCTCGCTAAGATTTCCGAAACGGAGATCCTTATATGACAACGATCAAAAGCGACCCGGCGGCGGCTGACGGGGGACAGACCTACCTGTCGTGGAGCCTCAGTCCGGACAGCCTTGAAAAGCACGAAACGGACCTGCTTCAGGCCCTCGGCGCCGCGCTCCTCACTCGCTGGTTCGAGTTGCCGCGCGATGTGCAGGAAAGCCTGTTCAACGCGGCCTCGGCAACACCCCACAATGCGGACGATCTTAGAGTCAGCCTTGCCCGTTTCCTTCATGACCATGCCAAATAAGGACCGACAATGAGCCAGATGCCGAAGCCCTTAAGCCGGGCGCACCGTGAAGCCGTAGCCTGCAAGACTTACGTATTGTTGGGCGCGTCGAGCGGTCTCGGCAGAGGCGTTGCCTTGAAGCTGGCCACGGCTGGGGTAAATCTCGTCATTGCCGCACGGCGCACCGAAGCGCTGAACGACGTGGCGCGACAGGCGACGGAAGCTGGCAGCCAGGTGTCCGTGGTCACAACCGACATCAGCCAGCCCAAGGATGTGCAATATCTGTCGGAAGAAGCCGTCCGCCAATTCGGCACGGTCGATGTCTGGATTAACTTTGTTGGCGTCGGCGCGATCGGTCCGTTCTGGGACATTCCCATCGAAGACCACGCCCGGCTGATCGACGTTAATCTCAAAGGGATCATTTTCGGCAGCCATGCCGCGCTTAAGCTATTCCGCTCGCAAGGCTACGGCACCCTCGTCAATCTGGGTTCAATCGATAGCGAAGTCCCCCTTGCCTACCAGAGCTCATACTCGGCGTCGAAAGCCGGAGTGCTGAGCCTGGGACGCGTGCTAAATGAAGAGCTGCGGCTCGCGGATCTGTCGGAGACGATCAAGGTCTCGACGATCATGCCGTGGGCGGTCGATACGCCGTGGTGGGGACACGCCGCCAACTATAGCGGTGGCACGCCCCGGATGGGCATGATGGACTATCCCGATCCGGTCGTCGATGCCATCATCCACGCCACCCTGCATCCGGATGAAGAGAAGCCCGTCGGCTGGAAGGCCAAGGCGTCCGACCTGTCCCATCACCTGATGCCCGACGCGACCGAAAGCTTTTCCGCCAACCTGGCACAAAAATATCAGATTGATGAGGCCCCCGCGTCGCCGCACACCACCGGTTCCATTTATGAGCCGATGCTGTCCGGCCATGGCATCGATGACGGCGTGAGGGATCGGATGAAGCGTGAGAATGAGGCGCGAAAATCTCTGAGGACCAAGCATTAGTGGATAAAGCCATCCTTTTCGGCGTTGCATCCGCGCTGCTCTACGGTGTGACCGATTTCGTCGCACGCTTTGCAAACAAATCCAGCGGGGTTCTGGCCACGATGCTGTGGGGACAGGGCTTTCTGTCTGCGGTCTTGACGATCGCTGTTGTGGCCACCCACAAATTCCCCGACGGCGCAACTTTGGACTGGCTATTGTTGATGGCCTCCAACCTGGCGGTCGTCGCCGGTACAGGATGTCTCTACTATGGCCTGGCCATTGGCCGCATAACGGTCGTCTCTCCCGTAATGGCGTGTTACGGCGCCGTCAGCGCGCTGCTGGCGATCGCAACCGGCGAGCCCATGACGATCGGTGTCGGGGCGGGACTGCTGCTGGCGGTAAGCGGCGCCATACTGGCCGCCAGATCGGGTGAACGCGCGACCAAGGCCGCAAAGACGTCAGGCTGGCTTCCGGCATCGGGCGCCGCCTTGCTTTACGGCGTCGGGTTCTGGCTGCAGGGGAAATACAGTATTCCGGCCTTTGGTCCCCTGGCGGCACTCTGGGTCTATTATCTCTCGGCAACGGCCATTGTCGCCGTGATCTGCCTGCTGAGACGGGAAAACGTCAGACCCGGGAATCTAAAGAACATTAGCCTGATCCTCGGCACGGCCATATTAGCCGGCGGCGGTTACGCGGCGCTTGTCGCTGGCCAAACCACCGGCTCGATTGCCGTTGTCACAGCGCTGAGTGCAGCATCGACGGCGATTACGGTCGTGCTCGCCTTCCTATTTCTCAAGGCCAAGCCGAGAATGGGGGGATGGTTGGGCGTAGCCGGTGTCGCCATCGGTATTGCCCTCGTGCACCTCTCAGGCGGCGGTTGAGATCAAGCTGACAGGACATAACAAAGCCGCCACGGACCTGTGGCGGCTTTGTTATGGATGAGCTTATAGCTCAGGCGACGGGCGCAAGCGTCGGATCGACCGCGGCCATATCCTTTTTCGCCTGCTTTTTCAGGGCGTCCATATCCTTAGCCAACTGAACGGCCTCATCCTGGCTAAGGTACTTCTTGGCCTTCTCGAAGATGTCGCCTTCTTCTTCCTCGACGTGGTGCGCGACTGAGTGTTTGAATTCGCCGAAGGTCTCGATCCACAGCTCTTCCGTCAGCGGCGTATCGGTCAGCTTGGCGAGATATTCGCGAATCTCATCGTGTTCCTCGTTGGCGTGCTCGACCTTTTCCTCGACCGCTTTGCTGCGGGTCGCGTCCTCGATCGCCTTATAAAAGGTCTGTTCTTCCGTGTCAGCGTGCAGCGTCAGCTCCAGCTTGATGGTGTCGAACAAGGATTGGCGTTCCGTCAGATCCTTGGTCGTAATGACCTGGTCCATCAGTTCGGCAACCTTGTCGTGGTCCTTCTTCAGGTATTTGTAGATATCCATGATCGTCCCTCGTGCATTTAGCGGTGAATGTTGACTTAAGTCTGACGAAGCCCGCGTAAGGTTGATATGCCGCGCACCTATTATAAACAATAATAAGTCGATAAGTTACTGTTGTTAGTGCGTTTTATTCGCAGAACACTGTTTTCGCAATTGGGATAATGCATGCGCTTTTGCGACTGGTTGGGTATTCGCCCTTACCGATCGGCCCATTACGTATCAGCCGCGAACCCCCACTGAATACTTACGCGGGCATGCTTAAGCCGGTCTGAGGTCAAGGGTCGAAGCCTGGAGCGCCAGGATCCCCTACCCATCAAGAAGGTCTTCGCATGCCCCTTATTCTTATCGTTCGGTTTTTCACATCCGCTCTGTCCCTCTTTATCCTGGCGGCAGCCGGCTATCTCGCCTGGACATGGTATGACGGTGAATGGCTGCGCACGACGGATGGGCTCCTCCACATCCGCGAAAACTGGCGGCTATGGGCCGCGTCCGGGCTCCTCGCGTGGTCAGCCCTGGGCGGCCTTATTTTGAAACCCCTCCTCGCCCGTCCGGACGACGACCCGCTCGACACGGGCCGCGGCAATGGAGAGCTTATCCCGGGCGCTAACGGTGCGACGCTGTACGTCGAGCGCCTGGGCAGGTCCGATGCGCCCTGCCTTATCCTCACCCACGGCTGGGGAATGGACAGCACCATCTGGGGCTACAGCAAACGCGATCTGTCGAAGTCGTTCCAGGTCATCGTCTGGGATCTGCCAGGTACCGGCAAGTCTCATCCCGGTCAAAAGGGCGTCCATCTGTCGGAATTTGCCAGCAATCTGGCGGCGGTCATCGCATGGTCCAACCGCGACAGTGTGGTTCTGGTCGGTCACAGCATTGGCGGGATGACGACACAGACCTTCGCCCGCGATTATCCAGCCGTGTATGACGAGCACGTTGCCGGCGTTGTCCTGGTCAACACGACCTACAACAATCCGCTCCATGCCATGATCCTCGAACCCCTCGCTGTCGCTTTGCGGTTTCCACTCATCGAGCCGATGATGCTCATGACCAAACTCCTCAGCCCTCTGGCCTGGCTGAGCGCGTGGCAGAGCTATTTCAGCGGGTCTGCGCACCTCGCCAACCGGATCGCATTCGGTAAATCCGTGACCCTCAGCCAAATGGCGCACACCACCTTGCTGAGCACGCGCAACGCGCCAGGACACCAGGCGCAAGGTAACCTGTCCATGTTCCGCTGGGATGCCACCGGCGCCCTCGGCGCACACGAGGCTCCCGTCCTTATTCTCGCCGGAAGTATTGACATCATCACGCGTGCGAAAAAGAGCTTCGAACTCGCCGCCCAGACACCGAGCGCCGTCGTGCATGAAATAGAGGGCGCGAACCACATGGGTTTTCTCGAGCAGCACCAGATCTACAATGCGGAAATCAACCGGTTCGCCACCGCTGTATTCGCAGAATAACGCCTCGGTGCACGGCCGCGGACTGGGAGTTTCAGGGCGCGCTACACGCGGCCAGGCGCCGCTGAAGGTCTGCCAGCTGCGTCCAGTCATGGGCGCTTAGCAGATGAACGAGACCGATGACCGTGATACGCGTCCCGTCGGTCGTAGCGCGCCGTGCCCACTGGTCATCCGTCAGATCCGCAAGGATGCTGAGTGTCCGCTTTCGCGCCGCCTCGAACGACGGGACGACGTCTTCGGTGGCGTCCGCAGTCTCGCCCGCTTCGAGCTCCACTTCGGGCGTCATGTTCAGCGTCGGGTCGTCGTTCTCGAGCATTGCGCGGAGGTTCGCGTGAAACACATGGGTCTCAAAGGTGAGAATGTCCCGGACAAAAATGTCGCCCGCGGCCGCGTCACAGCCGGCCATTGGGCCCTCGAACGTGTTTTTGTTTTCCGGGAACGCGCGCAGATGCGCGTCCAGGAGCGCAGGAAAATCGGCAAGCGCCGTGAAGGTAACTATGTGCATGGTGTCGTTGTTGATTAGGTTAGAGAATGGCTTCGCTGCCCGCGGGATTAACGGCCGTTCTTGGCAAGGTCACGAGACTGCTGTTGTTCATCGTGACCCGTTGGGCCGTTCACCACGTCACCCGGCCTCCGATATCGGGCCTGGGCGCCGTGATGACCCGACTTTGTTTTTCCGTTCGCCATATCCGCATTGGCCTCATGGTTCTCATCATAACGCGCGGTGCGCAGTGGCGAAGCGCCATACTGGGCATCGCCATCCAATGCCGGCTCGCCACCTTGGTGGACGCGATTGTCCGGCGTCGATGCTGGCGGCGTCACGCCGTAACCGCCCTCTTGGCTAGGCCCAGCATGAGGCGCGTCAGAAAGCCACTCCTGACCCGTAGTACCGGGCGCCTTGGACACGGCCTTCACCCGGTCAGGTTCGCTGATGGACTGGTTCATAGCCTGCCCTTGCGGCGTAATAGACGGCACACGGTCGCCCCCTTGGAAGGCGGCGGCTTCGGGAGAATGCTCTACAGTCTGACGGTCGTCCATAATCAACTCCTGGAATCACGTGTGAGGAACCAAGCGGCGCCGATGATGGCGAGCCCCATGGCTACGGGTAAGCCTGGCGCCGTTTTATGGCGCAGTGACCGCTCAAGACGGTGGCCCGACGTGACAATTCGCTTGGAAGCACGACGCGCACGCTGCTCAAGCTCGGTTTCGGCCAGGCGTTTCCGGCGATCAACGTCGCGGAGAGCGCGATCGATTTCATTGCGCACAAACTGGGCAAGGCGCTCCTCCGTCGTCAAAGCCGCCTCGTCTGGCGCGTGTTCGTCGTGTGAGATGTGTTTAACAGCTAATGGCATACGGGATCCCCTTTTCCCGGCGACATTATTGCGGCACAGATTGAAATGCAGCGCGCTTCTGGCGGCAAAATTGTAATGAAGGCATTTAGATAAGCCGTCTCGCCACGCACCGGTGCCGAGGGTTTGCTTCCTCATTTCGACAGTCTTGGCGCGTTTCGATTCGGACCCACGCCATCGGGAACAGGGACACCAGATCCAACATACCCTGTATTTATTACGAGATTTGGATTTTGCTTTAGTTGTATTGATGATGCGACAATTATACTCCAAGCCGAATCCTGGCCAACACTGCCCGCTGTTTCAACGTCGAGTTCCGCATTGGGGATATAGATCGTGCCCAGCAATTTGCTCACGTGGTCCGATGCGATGGTGAACTTTTCTGTATTGTCCCGTGTCGTGACGATCAAAAAGCCGGAAAACGGTCCGCTTCGGCGCGCGCCGAGCTTAACCACCGCATTTTCGGCAAAATCAATTTTCTTGGTCGAGCCGAAGATAAGCGTCACATCGTCGCCCTGAATAACGGCATTCGCCTTGGCCTTTAGATCGTCCATGAAGTAGTGTTCGCCCGGTGCCAGGATGAGTGTCGCATCCTTATCGATATCAAACTCTTCGCAGTGAACGCCGGCAGGAAGCGTCTCCGTCGTGCCTTTCTGCTGCTTAATCTTTTTCGGCTTGCCCACGCAATCCGTGGGCGCCCTTAAGTTCATGTCGGCGAACGGGTCATCGATTTTCATGGCGCCGCTTCTTCCCGCCGGGCTGACGGGACCGGTCACGGTGCCTACGGCCTGCGTCGCATCGGCCTGTATCATGCCGCCACTACTGACTAAAATATTGTCATTTGAGTGGACGGCGCACCCCACTGCACGAATGCGTGCCTGGTCTTTCAAGACAGTTCCGCCCTTGCCCGTCTGTAAAACGCATAAGGGCACAGCCCCGAGGTTTTCAGCGGTTGCGGTTACGGAAATTGTGGCATTTCCAAAACCCATGAAATCTACGAGTGCCTTGTGATCGGCATAGGCAGTCAATGTAACCGATTGGTTTCGGCCGCCCATTGCCGCGTCGTAGCGAATGGCAGACCGAATCCCCGCATTCTTCACGGCCTGGTCAGCCGTCGAAATGGCCGTGCTCGTCGCACCCTGACCGCCATCATTGGTCACCATCGCCAAGCGTCCGGCACCTGACAACGCACCGGCATCTACGGCGGCCTGTAGGTCGGCCTTTTCCGCCGCGATGGCGCCGAGTTCGATAACCCCGAAAACCGCGCCCAATAACGGAAGCGCGCACAGACCGGCGATGACGGCAACATTGCCGTGTCGAGCTTCCCAAAACAGTTTCGCGATACCCATTCCCAAGCCTTTTCGAAGTATTGGTAGGCAAAAAGTGTGAACGAAACCTAACTCCTGTCAGTAACCAAAGGGATATCAGTCATTTCATAATCGCACCCTTACAATGATGCGTATTTTGTATAGCCTTTACACAATATTGGATTGCGCGCATCTTATGGTATTTCATAGGTGAAGATGGAGTGGTGCGGCATCTTCGACCTCTGAGACGTCCGCTCTGCCGGTTTTCGAGCCATTTGGCGCTTTTTTGAACTCAGACCGGCTGAAGCCGCAACAGATGATGACTCTGATATCTTGGCGTCCGGACGCGAGATGGATGCCGTTTCATTGCCGTGAACGGGGCATCACCAGTTTCAGCCGGTCATCGGTTTTTATAAGGCGCTCTCGTTCAACAAGCGCCAAAACGCCCCGCTTGTGCATCGCCGCCTTGACGAAGTCGCCAGCGAGATCAGGATGACCATACTCCTGTGCAATCACTTTGCCCGGGAGTTTGCAGGGCACATTCTCTTCGGTGACGAACAATGTCGCCCCCGATGGAAACAGGATTCGCGTTGAAGGCGGCAGCGCGCTCAGATCCGCAATGTTTTTCACTGCGAGGTTCGCGCCGAGCCATGAGGGATAAATCCGGGCAACGCCCATGGCGGATGCCACGGCCGCGCATTCCTCGACTGAGACTATCGAAATCTGCCGCGTATTGGAGATTGGCGTTCCTCGCGCATGCCACGGGGTGCGTGAACATGACGCGCGCGTCAGCCCGAAATGCCGGTCACCGGCAAAACCTCCGAACAGAAGCATCACTTCGCCGGTCATTTCCGTAACAAACCCGTCGCCGCGCGCGATGAGAATCTCCGCAACCCCCGGCATCTCTCCCCCTTATCTGCCGCGACACGATGTCATGCGGCCTCGACTTCGGCGGCACTTACAGCCCTCTGTCCATCTGCAGCGATCTGCCGGGTAATAATACGGTGTACAAAACTGAGTTTCGTCCGCACGACCGGTGTCAGGATAAAGGGATAAAGCGGGCGCTCGCCCATGCTGTGGTGCAGGGAATTCAAGGTGATCGACAGGGGGACCCACAAGTTCGCCAGGGTCTCGAAAGAGCTTTCGGCATATGGATCGACGGCAATCTCCCGCGGCGCCTCGCCACAGACACTCAGTCGCATCATATGGCTCCTGGCCATTTCAAGCGTGTCGATGATATGCAGGCAGTGGGCAAAGGTCTCGGCGAAGTCTTCCCACGGATGCGACGAGGCATATTCGCTGATGAACTGGTTTTGCCAGTTGGCCGGTGGCCCCTGACGATAGTACCTTTGCAAGGCCTCACCATAATCCTGGCTATCGTCACCGAAAACGGCCCGGCATTCCGCAATCAGGCCCCCGTCCCTCACCATCTGGTTCCAGATAAAGTGCCCGCATTCGTGGCGGAAATGCCCGAGCATGGTGCGGTAGGGTTCGTGCATCTGGGCCCTGAGCGTCTCGCGTTCTGCATGGTCGGCTTCGGCCGCGCGGATGGTGATCAGACCGTCGTCATGCCCGGTCATCGGCTTCTCGAGTGTCCCATCCGACAGGCGCGTATCTTCGAGAAAATCAAACAGCAGACCGCCATCTGGGTCTTCCTGGCGGGTGGGCGCCGGCAGGTTCCATCTCAGGAACGAGTAGAACAGATGCCGCTGCGCGGCGCCGATCGCCCGCCAGTGCGCCAGGGTCTGCGGCAGGGCCGGGTTCGGCACCAACCGGTTGTGCCGGCATGCCTTGCAGAACCGATCGCTACTGCCGGCATCGACCAGCCAGTTGCACACATCGCTCCGGGCATTTGCGCAAAACCGGAAGGCGGGCGAAGCGCCCGAAACCAGGGTCCAGGCGTTGCCGCCCGCCGGGGCCAGCGCTTCCAGGGTTTGCGTCTCGGTGACGAAGCCGAGCTTCGCCCCGCATTTCAGACAGTTACGGTTCTCGAAATAGGTGGTGTTGCCACAGGCCGCACAGGAAAAATCACGCATGGTCTGACCTACGCGCCCTCGACCGGGTCAGCCGTCTGATCCTCGACAGCATAGTGAATAGGCTTGAAGGCATAGTTGTTCGACTGGAGTGCCGAACAGGCGGTGAGCGCCATGATGAGGTCCATCTCGGCCTCGAACAGAATATGGTCACCAGCCTTGCTTTTGGGCGGATCCACCTTGAGTTCGCCGGTCTCGCCATTGACCTGAACATTCATGAAAATGTTGAAGGCAACCGGTATCTGGTCGGGCTTGATCCCGTAGGGTTCAAGCGCGTGCGACAGATTGCCGAAGCAGCCATGGTGAGGATGTTCGTCACCATAGATAATCTTGAAGGTGTCTTCTGAACACGGCGTCAGCAGGAAATCGTGACGGCCGACCGTGTCCTCAACAATACGCAGCATAACGTTCGACCGATTGGAGTAAAGCGGATCGCCGACGCTCAAGAACAGTTTGGACGCATAGTCGAGCGTCCGTCCTGACGAGATCACCTCATCCGTATCGGCGGCATTGAACGCGAGCATGTCCGACACCTGTTCGCCTTTGGGGTCGATGACCCTGAGGCGCTGGCCCTTCTTCAGGGTAAACGCGGTTCCAGTTCGCGGTGAAATTTCGATGACCATCTGTAGCTCCTCTTATGAGCGAACATTAAGAAGGCGAACGCGGGACCGAGATATCAAATTGCGCCCGGAATGTAATGAATGCGCAAAGATGTTGTTTTATGAGGCTGTTTTCATAAATATGTCGTTCCTGAAATGATTTATGCGCCGCTTGTGCGACCTCCGAATAAATCAGGCCGCCTACTTATCTGGGTCTCGATACACTACGCACCTACTCAGGAAGGTGTGCCGTGTTTATACAAGTTGACGTTCAGCAAGAGCGCGAGACCGACGCAAAGCTCGTCGAAAAATTCGAGGCTAAGATCAAGGATAAGGCTTTCCCCTGTGTCGGTGCAAAGTCAGCCTTGGGTCGCCAGCGCATGCAGTTTCTCACCGTCGGCGACATTCGATGCCCGCGCGACGATGCAGCGATCTACGAGAGTATTCTTGACTTCGCGCGTGCCTATCAGGCCTCCCCCGGGCCGTTCCAAAGCTTCGTCGTTATTTTCGACACGGCTGAGCGCCTAACCGAGGAACAATTTGAAGCCGCCATGTGGCGCCGTATTCAAGCCCTTGAAACCCTGGACGCGAAGGCAGGTCACAGCTACGATCCCCGCGTCAGTCCGGACATAGCCGACAAGAATTTCTCGCTTAGCTTTGCCGGCGAGGCCTTCTTTGTTGTAGGGCTGCATCCGTCTGCCAGCCGACCGGCGCGCCAGTTTGACGTGCCCGTCATGGTCTTCAACGCCCACGACCAGTTTGAAGCGTTACGGACCGAGGGCCGTTATGAAACTCTGCGCGAAAGCATCATCCAGCGCGACGTCGCCTTAGCGGGCGTGCCAAATCCTATGCTCGCCCGCTTTGGCGAGACCTCAGAGGCGAGCCAGTACAGCGGGCGGCATGTCGGTGAGGACTGGAAATGTCCGTTTCAACGGGTGCATTCGTGACCGGCCTCCCCGAATTAATGTCGGCCATACCATTTGTGATCCTGCTCACACTCGGTTGGTTGCGCGCGATGAGATCCCTAGCCGGGTCGAGACCGGCTTCGGTGGGGAATTTTTGACCGTCGCGCACAATGAATAGAGGCCGGCCACAACGACGCCGGCTCACGCCACTGCTTGGAATGTCACCTAAATAGGCAAACCAAAGATGTCTCCTTCGCTGCGTTTGCGCTTGGACCGTGGCTGCCGGTCAATATGCCTGAGGGAACCCCGTTAATCGCGCGGCCCACCTTGGATATTCGACGCGCCGCCCGGCTTTGCCATGTCCGCGTGTTGCGAAATCTTGAGGGCGTCCGGAATGAGATCCGTGGTCATCATATGGTTTTTTGCAGAGCCCGCCACCACATGGTCCTTTTCTGACATCAAGGCCTCAAAGCCCTGACGTGCCACTTCGGCGGGATCATCTTTCTCAGACACTCCAACCTTGGTGTTGTCCATATCGGCACGGTGGAAAAAGTTCGTATCGGTCGGACCAGGTTGCAGTGACGTCACCTGGATACCCTTCTCCTTCAACTCATGACGCAGAGCGAGGGCGAAAGATTGCACGAAGGCCTTAGACGCGGCGTAGACCGCCTCATAAGGCCCTGGGGCAGCTGCGGCAACTGACGAAGTGAACAGGATTTTGCCGCCCACGCCTTGCTCGATCATGTACTGAACGAGATGCTTGGTGACATGGACAGTCGACACAACATTGAGCTTGATCAGGTCGAGTTCACGACACAGATCAGTCTCATAAAACTTGCCGCCGACACCGACGCCGGCATTTAGCGCCGCAGCCGCGATGGGCCGGCCAATCGCCCGGATGTCGTTGCAGAAGGCGTCGACCTCCGCTTCCTGCGTGAGATCATGGCGAACCGCCACGACATCGACATTGAAGTCCTTCAATTGGGCGGCCGCATTGTCGATGGCGTCGCTGCCTGACACGATCAGCAGATCATAGCCATGGCGAGCGAACTGTATGGCTAGCTCATAGCCGATACCGGAAGACGCGCCCGTGACGACGGCAAGGGGACGACCCGAGGCGCTACCGGAGAACCGGACATCGGGATAGGTTTGGGATTTATTTTCGGATGACATAACGGCTCTCATGAATGCAGCCAGAAGGTCTGCAGTGAAAAAGGGGAAACCGCCGGACCCGGTTAGACTAGGAGACAACACGCAAGAATGGGATTCCGGCGGAACCCTTAAGTCATAAATATCGCGCAAGCCGATCGCGCTCCATCGACCTTATTCTTTTTTGATATGTAGAATCCCCGGCCCGCGCGCCATTCTTACGCCACCGCTGGTACCCTACCGCAATCTGAAATCCTCACCATAAGGTTGCACCGATGAAAGCTCTATGTTGGCATGGCGCGGGCGATGTACGCGTCGATACGGTCCCGGATCCGCAAATTCTCGATCCCCGCGACGCCATAATCGAGGTGACCTCAACAGCCATTTGCGGGTCCGATCTGCACCTCCTCGACGGCGTCATTCCCACTATGGAAAAGGGCGATATTCTTGGGCACGAGTTCATGGGCAGAGTGGTCGAACTTGGCAGCGCCGTCACCAACCTGAAAGTCGGCGACCGCGTCGTCGTACCCTTCACCATTGCCTGTGGCGAATGCTTCTTTTGCAAGAAGGGATTTACCTCTTGCTGCGAACGCTCCAATCCGAACGCGGCCACGGCCGCAAAATTAATGGGGCACAGCCCATCGGGGCTATTCGGCTATTCGCACATGCTGGGTGGCTTCTCAGGCGGCCAGGCCGAATATGTCCGCGTACCCTTTGCCGATGTTGGACCGTTCAAAGTGCCCGACCACCTGACGGATGAGCAGGTTCTGTTTCTGAGCGACATCTTCCCAACCGGCTACATGGGTGCTGAAAACGCTGAGATCGAGGAAGGCGACACCGTCGCCGTCTGGGGCTGCGGCCCGGTGGCACAGTTCGCGATAAAAAGCGCCTGGATGTTCGGCGCCGACCGGGTCATCGCCATTGACGAGGTCCCAGAACGCCTCGCCCTTGCGGCCAGCGATGGCAAAACTGAGACGATCGACTTTTCGAAGGACTCGAACGGCGTCTATGAAATCCTCCAGGAGAAGACGGCGGGACGCGGTCCGGACCGCTGCATCGACGCCGTGGGCACCGAAGCCGCCGGACACGGTTCGTTTGACGCCTTCCTGGACAAGGTCAAGATGACCCTCAAACTGGGTACAGATCGGCCGCACGTCGTGCGCGAAACCTTCCTGTCCTGCCGGTGCTGCGGCACGATTTCCATGCCCGGCGTCTATGGCGGTTTTCTCGACAAGATCCCATTCGGCGCCTTCGTCAATAAGGGACTGACCCTCAAATCCGGTCAGACCCACGTGCATCGTTATCTTCCGATTTTGCTGGAGAAGATCGAAAAGGGCGAGATCGATCCAAGCTTCGTCATTACACACCGCGGCTCTCTGGACGATGCGCCGGACCTCTACAAAACCTTCCGCGACAAGAAGGATGGCTGCATCAAATGCGTGATGACGCCGTAACGCGATAGGTGCCGATCACCAAGTCGCATCGTACCTTTTGACGAATCGGGCGCCCGCACGCACAAGGCGATTGCTCACAGCCAGCTTCACCAGATAGCAGGCGTTCCGCACGGTATCAATGTCAGTCACGCTGATGAATTCAATTCAAAACTTATCGAATTTCTTAAGCTGTAGATCGAGGCGCGGGCTCAGATCTGTTGCGTTGATATAAAGTAAAAGGGCGGCCAGTCGGCAGCCCTTCCATTGTCTTGCTTTGCACGCGGTCAACTCAGACGAGTCGGCTCCCTGCAATGAAGGCCGTACTCGGGTTCACCGCATGCGGCGTTGGACAATGAGACATCAGACCACCTCCTTTCGCTAATTGACGTTGACTTGAAGATAGGTGGCGAGCGCAAGAAATCAACTAACGATTTTGTGTTGCTGGCACCTGCATTTGCGGCCTCATTTGCCCGAACGCGTCTGATCTCGGAACGTATTGCCCATTAATTACCGTTCGTGTTCAGTACCGCTCTGACCCGTTTCACCAAAGGACTGCACATGCGCAAATTTCCGCTGATGATCCTGCCAATTGCTTTATATAATTTGATCGCATTTGGTCTGTTATTCTCAGGCGGCGCCAATATTGCCGACCCTTGGCTTCACCTGGGCATGCCGACGATAGCCGGCCAGTGGATCATCAGCGTTGCGGACCTGGTGATTTTTGCAGGCTTGGGCTGCCTGTTCATTGAAGTGCTCAAGTCGACAAGTACGAGTGACAGCTCCATCACCAATCACGTTCTTGGCATGCTGGTCTTGATCGTAGCGATTGTCGAGTTCCTCCTCATGCCGCCGTTTGCAACATCCGCCTTCTTTCTCTTATCGGTCATGTGTGGGCTGGACGTTCTGGCCGGCTTTATCGTCACCACGGTTGGCGCACGCAAGGACATCGGTGCGTGACTTCACGAATTGTGACATAAGGGGGCCGCGATATACGCGCATTTCCCACTTGGCTGCTTATTGCCACATCCCACGCGTACGCGATGGCCGCGCGTTGCTGATCATTGAGTTTATCAAGGTAATCAGCGATCATGGCAAATTAATATCCCTCACACGCAAACGGAACGAATGTGGAACATACCAAGCTTGACCATCACTGAATAGCGCGTGCGCTAAAAAAAGTTCGCTGAAGTGTGTGTTATCGTTTTTTAGCAGATCTAGGAGGCTGCACCGGCGTCGCAGTCGTGTTCGCTTGCCAGGCTATTGCGCGTTCGGCGCTCATAGGTCTGGCCATCCAGTAGCCTTGCGCCTGCACGCAGCCCTCTAATGCTAAACAGTCAAATTGCTCTTTCGTTTCGACGCCTTCCGCCGTCACGATAGCGCCAAAGCTTTTACCAAGGCCAATGATCGCGCGCACGATGGCCAGGTTTTCGGGCGAAGCCGTGAGGTCAGTGATGAAGGATCTGTCGATTTTCAGCTTATCGAACGGAAAGCGACGTAAATAGGCCAGGCTTGAATAGCCGGTTCCGAAGTCATCTAGGGCGATACTTATGCCTAGTTGTTTCAGGTGGTGCAGTGTGCCGATGTTGTCTTGGGTGTCGGTTAAGAAAACCGACTCGGTGATTTCCAGCTCCAGTCGTTCCGGGGGAAGGCGCGACCGTTCAAGTGCGCGGATCACATCTGCTGCCAATGCAAATCCATTAAATTGAAGTGGCGACAAATTCACTGCGACATTTACATGCGCAGGCCAGGTTGCGGCCTCGGCGCATGCTTGTTCCAACACCCACTGACCGATCGCTGATATAAGGCCAGAACTTTCGGCTACCGGGATGAATTCGGCCGGCGAAATCAACCCGCGGCGCGGATGCGCCCAGCGCAATAGCGCCTCGAAGGTTTCAGTACGGCCGGACTGCGTGTTGACGATCGGCTGGTATTCGAGAAATAGCTCCTTGTTAGCCAGAGCCATGCTCAGTTCATCACGAAGGAGGCGCAGATGGTCCGCTTTTTCCTCCATTTCCAGTTCGAACCAGACATAGTCTCCTCTTCCCGTACTTTTGGCCGCGTATAACGCGAGATCAGCGCGTTTCATCAAGGCGTCGGCTGAACTGCCGTGGTGGGATCTCAACGCAATGCCGGCACTGCAACCGACCGAGACCATTTGGCCTTCAATATTGAATGGCTCACTGACCGCGGCGATGAGCCGTCTGGCCAACTGCGCGGCGGTGTCTTTGGAGATGCGACCTTTGTGAATGACGCCGAACTCGTCGCCGCCGAGACGGGCCACGATATCATGTTTGCCCAATTGGGATTGCATGCGCTTGGCGACAAGGCGTAACAGCTGGTCGCCCGCATGATGACCAAGGCGGTCATTGACCGCCTTGAAGCGATCGAGGTCGAGCAAAATGAGGGCGAAATCCTGACTCTGTGGGACTTTGCGCTCCATTTCACGATCGAGAATATTCTGGAACTTCCGCCGATTGGGCAGATCCGTCAGGATGTCGTGCAGGGCCAGGTGCCGGCTCCGCTCTTCGATCTGCAGTTTTTCTGTGACATCTTCCGATATGCCCAGGAGATAACGGGGCTGACCGTCGATATCGGGTACGCCGACCTTTTGCGTCCGCAATGATCGCACACCACCTGGCGTGGATAGGGGTTCATTTTCGATGTTCACAAGTTTGCCTGAGGCAACCACCGCCTGGTCGGCAAGGCGGAAACGCCGGGCATCCTCCGCGTCGAAAAGATCGAAGTCCGATTTTCCGATGAGATCGTGACGGCTAACGCCGAGCAAGTCCTCGCCTGCCTTGTTCAGCAGAACGAAGCGACCATCGCGCGCATCCTTCACGAAGACCATCGAGGGAATGCTTTCGACAACGGCATCGAGGAATATCTGCGTACTCTTCAGTTCGATCGAGGCCTGTTCCCGCTCGGTGATGTCGATATTCCAGACAACCACGCAGTCCCGGTTCCGGTATCGAGTCGGGCGGGCGAAGCGCAGGACACGGATGCGCGTTCCATCGGCCTTTAGCTTGAGACTGCGATGGTCCGGATTGAGCACGCCCGCTGATCCAATGATTTCCTGGTAGGCAGCTGCGCGCTCTTCGGGAACATATAGGTCGAGGATATTCTTTGCCAGCAATTGGTCGCGGCTAAATCCGTAAAGGGCACATGTCGCATCATTCACGGCAACGAAATCGAGCGTGCAGGCATCGAAAATCCACATGGCGATCGGATTCTGGTCAAACAGCGTCCGGAAGCCGATTTCAAACCGTTCAATTGTTTCAGACTGACCGCCCTCGGCCGTTGTCTGACTATCCTTATTCTTATGCACGCTACTCACCCCTGGTTTACCAAAAGATGCCGATATTCCCACCGGTCTGTTTTTCAGCAGACCAGAATACATGCGCAAGATTGCAAACCTCTTAATTGGCAGAACAAGGTTACGCTTTCTGCACCCAGACGTGTGAGAAGGCAGCGCCGTCAGCATTCTGAAAGTTTACGCGCACGTGGTTGTAGCTTTCACCACATGCCGCATGTGCTTTG
>CAMLIY010000040.1 GCA_946480125.1 uncultured Asticcacaulis sp. | reverse complement strand
TTCGAACGCCCGACCCTCAGATTCGTAGTCTGATGCTCTATCCAGCTGAGCTACGAGTGCGTGTCCATTCAAAGCCATTGGAGCGAACCCCTACGGCAAGGCGCGGACATTTAGTTGAGCTTCGCGACAAAGGCAAGGCCGGAAGGACTCTTTTTCCACTGAATTGATGATTTTTTGTTGATGACCGTGTCAGCGCCGCTTCATGCGTCTATATAGAGGTGAAATTCGCCACCTGTTGGAGTGATTATGCGATCTGTTCCCTTGAAATTATTGGTTATTGCCGGTTTGGGGCTGATCCTGACGGGTTGCACCACCCTGCCCGCCGCCAATACACCTCATCTCGAACCCATCGTCGTTGCCGCTGAACCGGAGGCCGCCCAGGCCGGTATGGAGGTTCTCAAACGCGGCGGCACCGCAGCCGACGCCGCCGTGGCGGTCCAAACGGTGCTTGGCCTGGTCGAACCGCAAAGCTCCGGTCTTGGCGGCGGCGCCTTTATGTTGTGGTATGACGCCAAAACCGGTCAGATCAGCGACTATAACGGCCGGGAAACCGCGCCCCATGCCGCCACGCCCGACCTTTTTATGGGCACGGATGGCAAGCCGCTGGCTTTCAGGGACGCCGTGGTTTCCGGCCGCGCCACCGGGGTGCCCGGCGCCATGTTCCTGCTTGACCAGGCACAGAAGGATCACGGCAACCAGGACTGGGCAAGTCTGTTCGCACCCGCCATGACGCTGGCGGACAATGGCTTTATCGTCACGAAACGACTCGGCAACTATCTGCAGAATGTCGATTTTCCCGAAAAGCACACACCCGACTTCATCGCTTATCTCGGTGACGGCACAGGCGGTTTCCGCAAGACCGGCGACATTATCAAGAACCCGGCCTATGCCGAAACCCTCCGCGCTTTCGCCCGTCAACGCGGCGAAGTATTGCGCAAAGGCCCCATCGCCGAAGCCATTGTGGCAAAAACCCACGAAGCGCCTCTGCCGGGCGGCATGAGTCTGAATGACCTGGCCGGATATAGGGTCAAGGTGACCACCACCCTGCCCTATGGCACCGCCGGCAACTATGCCGGCCGGCCGGTGTGCATTACCTATCACGTCTATATTGTGTGCGCCAATAACGCCCCTTCCGGCGGTATCGCCATGCTGCAAGGGCTAAAGATCGCCGAAAGCCAGCCTCTGGCCGAATGGGGTGTGCATGATCCACGCGCCTGGCAGGTGGTGATTGAGGCCGAACGCCTGATGTATGCGGATCGCGACCAGTACGAGGCCGACACACCTCTTTTTAACGCGCAACAGGATGCTTATCTGAACCCGGATTATATCAAAGCCCGTTCCGCGCTGATCAATATCGGCACCGTCAATGTGGCGCCCCAGGCCGGTGACCTGTCGATGAACGTCGCCATGGATAAGACACTGGAACCCGGCGGCACCACGCATTTCGTTATCCGCGACACCTACGGCAACGTGTTGAGCATGACTACAACGGTCGAGAGCTTTTTCGGCACCGGCCGTATGGTCGGCGGCTTCTTTCTCAACAACCAGTTGACTGACTTTTCGTTCAGCCCGCAAACGGTTGACGGTTTGCCGGTGGCCAACAGCGTGGCGCCCGGCAAGCATCCGCGCTCATCAATGGCGCCGGTGATTGTCTTTGATTCGACCGGAAAGAAGGTGATCGCCGCGGTTGGTTCACCTGGCGGCTCGGCGATCCTGGCTTATAATCTCAAGACCCTTATCGGCATTCTTGACTGGAAACTTTCCATGCAGGAGGCCATCAATCTGCCGATCGTCATGGCGCGCGGCGACACCATACGCATAGAACAGTCGCGAATGGAGCCGGCGGTGTGGAATGGTCTGACCGCAATGGGTTACAAGCTCTCCCCTCTGGCCGGTGAAGAATCAGGGCTGAACGGCATACGCCTCCTGCCGGATGGCACATTCGATGGCGGCAGCGATCCACGCCGCGAAGGCGTGGTCGTAAAATGAAAATTGTGGTCCTGACCGGCGCCGGCATTTCAGCGGAATCGGGCGTGCCGACCTTCCGGGCGTCCGATGGCCTGTGGTGCGGTCACCGCGTCGAGGCTGTAGCGACGCCGGAAGGATTCAAAGCTGATCCGCCCTTGGTGCAGGACTTCTATAATGAGCGGCGGCGGCAACTGGCCGAGGTCGAACCCAACGCCGCTCATCATGCCCTGGCCAGACTGGCGGCGCATCCCGGTCATGAGGTGCTGGTCGTGACGCAGAATGTCGATGACCTGCATGACCGCGCCCATGCGGCGGCGGGCAGCCCGCCACCGCTGCATATGCACGGCGAATTGCTGAAGGCGCGGCATGTCCTCACTGGCGCGGTGCAGGACTGGCATACCGATATCCCCGTTGAGTCGGACCTGCGCCCGCACATCGTCTGGTTTGGCGAGATGCCGCTGGAGATGGACCGGATTGAGCGCGCGCTTGCGGCCTGCGACCTGTTCATATCCATCGGCACATCGGGCAATGTCTACCCGGCGGCAGGATTTGTTTCGGCGGCAAAGCACGCCGGCGCCCATACGGTGGAGCTCAATCTCGAACCGTCGCTTGGTCACAGCCTGTTCGACGAGAAGATTCTGGGGCCGGCTACGCAGGTGGTGCCAAACTATATTGAGCGTTTGATCAGCTCACCGTCAGCGATCGGCAGCCCAGGCTTTCGAAGCGCATAAGCAAATCAGCCAGAGCCGTCACCGGCGCGCTGCCGAAATCGACTGTCACCTGCGCGGAAGTAACCTTCAGCGAATGGATGCAGGCGGAAAACCGGGTGTCGGGATCGAAGGTAGTCTCTTCCGGATCGAACCAGGTCTCGAACCAGTCAGCGAAGTCGCTGGCCAGAAGGGTGCGGTCATTGGAAGCGATGGTGATATCGTTCCATACCAGCCGGCTGATCGTCATGTCCATCTCACCCAGCGATACTTCGACCGGATCAAAGGTAACCTCTTCCTCGGCGGCCAGCTCAATAATATGGCCATCGTCATCGCCAGAAGCGAAATCGGTGCAGAAATAGTTGCGGTAGAACTCGCTGTCGCCGGATATCTGTAACTTGACCTCAGCGGCGCCCTTGTCGAACAGGGCCGCCTGCTTGTCGACAAAATCAGCGAACTGGCCGACATAGCTGTCACGCGCCAGATCCAGCAATTCCTCAAATTCCACGCTTCACTCCATTAATTGTTTTAGGGTTTCAGCGGCAGGCGCACTTCAAACGTCGTGCCTTCGGTGCCGCTGCTGACCAGCCGGACATCGCCGCCGTGCAGTTGCGCCAGTTCGCGGCCGATAGCCAGACCCAGTCCGGAACCGCCCGGCGTCGTGCTGGAGGTAAACGGCTGGAACAACTTCTCGCGCAGCTTTTCGGGGATGCCGGGGCCATTATCCGAGACGATCAGCAAAACCTCCTCGCTGGTCTTGATCGCCGTCAGCGTCACCCGGCCGCGCACCTTGCGGTTTGGCTGCAATTCGATGGCCTGGCGGGCATTGCGCATCAGATTAACCAGCATGCGGTGAAGCTGTTCGGGATCAACCTCCAGATTGAAGCCCTTGGCGACCTTGGAGATAAAGCGCACGCCTTCCGGCGCCGCATTCGTTAAGGTCAGGCCAGCGTCTTCAGCGGCAGCCTCCGCCAGTTCCTTCAAGCGGACGATCTGGATTTGCGGCGTCTGCTCGTCGGACTTACCGTAGGTCAGGACGTTCTGCGCCAGCGATACCGCGCGATCTAGCGCCCGTTCGAGGCGCGGCAGGGCCTTGGCGACGGTCGGGTCGGCGGAATTGGCCAGACGGTCAGAAGCCATCTGCGCCGCGGTCAGCATGTTGCGCAGATCGTGATTGATCTTGGAAACCGCTTGCCCCAGCGCCGCCAGTCGCGCGCGAGAGCGCAGGGCCTGACGCACCTCTTCCTGCATGGAGGCCATTTCGCGCTCGATCTGACCGATTTCATCCGGCCGGTCGGAGGGCTTGTGCGTGGCGGTGGCGTCTTCCGGATTCGATTTGAAGCTGACAATGCCCTTGGTGAGTTGTCGGATCGGCCGCACAATAAACACCGACAGGCCGATAAAGACGAGAAAGCCTGCCAGAAACGAGATGCTTAGAGACACCCGCAACATGCTTACCAGACTAGATTTGAGATAGGTTTTGAGCGGCTCCGCCCTGACCACAATCTCAATTTCCTGGCCGCCACGCACCTTGGGCTGGGCCACGATATGGATCAGCCGATCGGGCTGCCCCATGAAGGTTTTCCATGGCGCCCACAGATAAAGACTATCATGCCACAGATTCTTGTGCGACTGGCGCAGGTCAAGCACCTCCTCCGGCACCCCGACACGGGAATCATAGAGTCGGTAGCTCTCGCCATTAATCTCGACCGCCAGGTAGAGCACGCCTGCGCTGCGGCGAAGCTGGTTGGAAACCTCCTTCGAGACGGCGTTATTCTGGGCCACGTCTATCGATTGCGACACCAGTTCGGCCTGGCGCACGCGATCAAGCAGCCAGCGCTCATGGTCGGAAGCGAGTGACGGAATGACGATCACCGCCTCGACGATCAGGATGAAAATGGCCGTCAGGATCAGTAATTGCCCGGACAGGCTGAAAACGAACTTGCGCGCCAGCTGAAAGCCGATCAGACCGTATTTGAACGAAAAGGCGGCGATAAGACGCGCGGCATGGCTGAGGCGTTCGGCATAAAATCCCGCACGCCTTTCTGGACGGCGGGGCTTATCCGGCCGCAGATAATTTCCACCTGACTTGCCCTGATCGAACACGTAAACCTTTGATCCATGACTGCTTCATTGTATATATAGCAGAATTTCCGCATGACAGCCGCATTTTCACGGAATCCCCCCAAATATTATTGACAAGCCCCTGTGGCTGGACTATCCACGCGCCTCTTTACGCAATTCCGGCTCTTTTACAGTGCCCGCCTAAACCAATCGGAGTCCCCCATGGGAACGAAACGTACCTATCAGCCGAGCCGCCTCGTGCGCAAGCGCCGCCACGGCTACCGCACCCGCATGGCCACCAAGAACGGCCAGAAGATCGTTGCGCGCCGCCGCGCCAAGGGCCGCAAGCGCCTGACCGCCTAAGCGCATCAACGCACTGCTAAATTTAGGAAGAGTCCTTAAGTCGCTTAAGGACTCTTCTTGTATTTCCGGCATACGGCTTCCATTTAGACCTCAATGATCCCTCGCCTCAAAATCCGCGCAGAGTTCTTAGCCGCCGCGAAAGCCGCCTGGCAGGCGCGCCCCGGTGTTGTGGTGCAGGCAAAGCCGCGTGAGGATGATGCGATCAAGGTCGGCTTCACCTGCACGAAAAAAGTCGGCAACGCCGTGGTGCGTAATCGGTGCAAGCGTCGTCTGCGCGAAGCCGCGGAGATCATGATCCCGCAATTCGGCAAGCCCGGACATGATTATGTGCTGATCGCCCGCGCCGATACGGTTTCGCGTGATTGGAATGCTTTACTTGACGATGTCAAAGCGGCCCTGATAAGGCTCGCTGCGAAGGCCCCAAAAGCCGAAGTCTCTTCCCAGGAAACAAAGACCGTTCGATGAATAAAGATACCGACAACAAGAATATGATCTATTTCCTGGTTATCAGCATGGCCGTGCTGGCAATCTATCAGTTCTTCGTCTTTGGGCCGCAACAGAAGAAGCGCGAAGCCGCCATGCAGGTCGCTGCGGCTGCGTCTTCCAGTGCCGCCGCCAAGGGCCTGCCGCTCGGTGGTGTATCAACCACGCTGACCCGTGACCAGGCCTTGGCCGCCTCGCCGCGCATCACTATCAGCACCCCGTCGCTGAAGGGCTCCATTGCCCTGAAAGGTGCGCTGATCGATGATCTCTATATGATCAAATACGACCAGACGGTTGAAAAGAAGAATGATCCGGTCGAATTGCTGACCCCGGCCGGCGCCAAGAACGCCTACTATATTCAATCGGCCTATTTCGCCCAGAACGTGCCTGGCATGCCGGATAATAACACTGTCTGGACGCAGACCGGCGGCAGCGTGCTCAGCCCCGGCCAGCCGGTCGTGCTCAGCTATGTCAATGGCGCGGGCCTGACCTTTACCCGTACCCTGAGCATCGACGCCAACTACATGATCACCGAAGACGACGCGGTGACCAATACCGGCGGCGCGCCCGTCAGCTTCCAGCCGTTCTCGGTCGTCATGCGCAGCGGCATGCCCGCCGACGCCGGCAAGAATGCCGTGGTTCACGAAGGCGCCATCGCCACCTATTCGAACACCATGAATAAGCCGAAGCTCGGCGATTACCGCACCGCCTCACTGAAATACAAGGATATGGCCAAGCCCAAGGACGGCAAGGCCTTGGAAAGCCAGGATTCGGTCGGCGGCTGGTACGGCATCACCGACAAATACTGGATGGCGGCCGTCATCCCCAACCAGGCCCAGGCCGTTTCCTATACCGCCAAGGCGATCGTGACCGACGGCCTGCCCGTCTTCCGCAGCGGCTATGTCGATGCGCCGGTAACGGTCGGCCCTGGCCAGACCTGGACATCGCAGTCGCACGTTTTCGCCGGCGCCAAGCAGAACACCCAGCTTCAGGTCTATGAAGACAGCCTGCACATCCCGCGTTTCCATTGGGCGGTGGACTGGGGCATGCTCTCCATCATCACCTATCCGATGTATTGGCTGCTCGACAAGCTCTACGCCCTGGTCGGTAATTTCGGCCTCGCCATCCTGTCCCTGACCGTCATCGTCAAGCTGGTCTTCTACCCGCTGGCACATAAGTCCTACGAGTCGATGACCAAGATGAAGCAGGTGCAGGAGCGCCTGAAGCCGAAGCTTGACGCCATCAAGAAACGTCACGAAGGCGACCCGCAAAAGACGCAGGAAGCGACCATGGCCCTCTACCAAGAGGAAAAGGTCAATCCGATGGCAGGCCTCGGCGGCTGCCTGCCGATGCTTTTGCAACTGCCGGTCTTCTGGTCGCTGTACAAGGTGCTGCAACTGGCCATCGAAATGCGCCATGCCCCCTTCTTCGGCTGGATCAAGGACCTGTCGGCGCCGGATACCACTTCGATCATTAATCTGTTCGGCCTGCTGCCGTTTGATCCGGCCACCGTGCCGCTGATCGGCACCATTCTGGTCGGCCCGCTGCATATCGGCGTCATCGCCATCCTCTACGGTTGCTCGATGTGGTTGAGCCAGCAGATGACCCCGATGACCGGCGTCGATCCGATGCAGAAGAAAATGATGGCCTTCATGCCGCTCATGCTGACCTTCTTCATGGCCCACGTCGCCGTCGGCCTGATCATCTACTGGATCTGGAGCAACTGCCTTACCATCCTGCAACAATATTCCATCATGCACCGCCTCAAGGTTTCCAATCCGATCGATAGCGGCTTCCAGAAGCTGGGCGAAATGATGAACAAGGGCAAAAAAGCCGCGTGACCGATTCAGAAGCCGAACAATATGCCGCTGACATAGAGGCCGCGCGGGTGCTTTTCGCCCGCCCGGTCTCTTTCGTCATGGGCGCCGTAAATGTGGCGCAACTGCCTTCTGATGAGCTGCCTGAAGTGGCCTTCGCCGGCCGCTCCAATGTCGGCAAGTCATCGCTGATCAATGCGCTGGTCGGGCAGAACCACCTCGCCCGCGCCTCCAATGAGCCCGGCCGCACGCGTGAGCTGAATTTTTTCCTGCTCAATAACGCCATGCACATGGTCGATCTGCCTGGCTATGGCTGGGCGCGGGCCTCCAAGGTGGCGGTAAAAAAATTCCAGAACCTCGGCCGCGATTATCTGCGTGGCCGGCCGAACCTCAAGCGCGCTTACCTGCTGATCGATGCTCGCCACGGCCTGAAAGAGGTCGATAACGAGCCGATGGATGCGCTCGATAAGGCCGCTGTCAGCTATCAGATCGTGCTGACCAAGGCCGACAAGATCAAGCCGGCCGAATTGGCCAAGGTGATCGAGGCCACGCAAGGCGCTATCAAGAAGCGTCCGGCCGCCCACCCGATCGTGCTGGCCACCTCGTCGGAAACCGGCTTCGGCATCCCGGAACTACGTCTGGAAATCATGCAGACTTGCGGCGTAACGCTGTAAGATTTTAAATAATAGAAACCGCGTGATCCGAAAAATTTCATGACAGCGACATACATATCGGCTAATGCGCGCGCATGATTATTCAGACTGAAACCGACTCCGCCGAAGAAAAGGGCTGGGCCACCGCCAAACAACTGGCCGAAGCCCTGCCCTATATCCAGATCTATGACCGTGAGATCGTGACGATCAAGTATGGCGGCCATGCCATGGGCGAGGCCGAAACAGCGAAAATTTTCGCCTCGGATATCGTTCTGCTAAAGCTGCTCGGCATTCACCCGGTGGTCGTTCATGGCGGCGGGCCGCAAATTTCGGCCATGCTCGGCCGCGCCGGCGTTAAGTCCACCTTTATCGATGGCCTGCGTGTGACCGACGACGCCACCATGGAGATCGCCGAAATGGTGCTCTCCGGCGCGGTCAACAAGGAAATCGCCAACTGGATCACCCAGGCCGGACGCGAAGCTGATGTCCGCGGCGTGGGCTTATCCGGCAAGGATGCCGGCCTGATCACGGTCGAAAAAGCCACACGAATCAAGCGCGATCCGGATTCGATGATCGAACAGGTGGTCGATCTTGGCTTTGTCGGCGAACCGAAAAATGTCGATGACAAGCTGCTGCGCACCCTGATCGACGATCCGAACCACGACTATGTGCCGGTGATCGCCCCGATCGGCGTATCCGATGACGGCCATACCTTCAATATCAATGCCGATACCGTGGCGGGCGCCGTCGCCGGCAAGCTCAATGCCAAACGCATGTTGCTGCTGACCGACATCGCCGGCGTACTCGACGAGAACAAGAACCTGATCCGCCAGATGACGATCTCGGAAGCGCGCGGCCTGATCGAAAGCGGCGTGGCCAATGGCGGCATGATTCCCAAGCTGGAAACGGCGATCATGGCGGTGGAAGCCGGTGTCGAGGCCGTGGTTATCCTGGATGGCCGCCGCGCCCATGCCATGCTGGTCGAGCTGTTCACCGAACACGGCGCAGGTACTTTGATAACGGCCGACTAAAGTCGGTCGTTATCAACTTTATTCTTTGCGCTCAATCGCCGCGCAAGCTTTCCTCGCAACGGCTCGGGCGCGCAGTCGCGCTTGCCAAATTGCAAGACAATTTGGAGGTTCATAATATGCTGCCCGAACTTGCCCACGTCGATACCTGGATCTTCGATCTCGACCAGACTCTTTATCCGCACGAAGCGAACATCATGTCGCAGGTTGAAGCGAAGATGGCCGCCTTCATGATCCGCGAGACCGGTCTGCCGCCTGCCGAGGCCGCCGCCCTGCGTGACCAGTACCTGCATGAGCATGGCACCACGCTCGCTGGCCTGGTGGCCTATCACAATATCGATCCCTACACCTTTCTCAATGAAGTCCATGATGTTTCGCTCGATACCCTGGCGCCCGATCCGGACCTGAACGGCCTGATCGCCGCCCTGCCCGGCCGCAAACTGGTCTTCACCAATGGCGATGAACGCCATGCCATTCGCCTGCTAGATCATATGGACATGGCGGACCTGTTCCATGGTGTCTTCCATCTCGAACACGCCAACTGGATTCCCAAGCCGGCATTGGCCACCTTCGAGAAAATGATGGCCGTTCATGCGGTGCATCCCGAAACCGCCGCCTTCTTCGAGGACAGCCCGAAGAATCTTAAACCGGCTCACGACCTCGGCATGAAAACCATCCTCGTCGGTCCGAAAGCCTCCGACAGCACCGATGCGCATGTCGATTTCCGCAGTCCGTCGCTTAAGGCTTTTCTGAGCGCTATATAGAACCGTGAACCTCGTTCAAATATGACTTGACTACGCCTGCAATATGAACGATGTTCAATTGAACAAGGTTCAAATGGAGGGTTTTTATGTACAAGGTCGCTTTCTTTGTTGTCGCCACCGCGCTCATCTCTACGAGTGCGCAGGCCCAGGACAGCCTGCAACAGGTATCCAATGCTTTGGGCGAGTCCGTCGTTTCCACCGGCCACCTGTCCGAAGCTGGCGTGAAGGTCGTCGGCGGTTCGATCGCTGCGCCGCTCATGCTCGCTGGCAGCGTGGCCGCCGTCGGTGGATCGGCCGTCGCCGAAGCGGGCAGCGATCTGTGGCAATCGGCCAACGCGCCTCTGGAGGTCTCCCCGGAAACCCTGATCGGCCAGCCTGTGCCGCAAGTGCCTTACGAAGCGCCGAAAACCACACCCGTCAAGACTCACTAAATGCGCCGCCTGATCCTGACCATAGCCGTCGCCTGCCTGATGGCCACGCCGGCGCTCGCCGCTCCGCCACAGCCGGTTCCGGATTCCGGTTTCAGCGGGCGCGCCTTACAAGCGCACTATACCGCAGCGGAAGCCGCCGCCTTCGCCAAGCAGGTCGAGCGCGATCTGGCCGCCAAAGGCGCCCGCGTCGCCCTCGTTTTCCGCACCGGCAGACCCCGCGATAAACTGCCCGAAGGCATCGCCTATACGCATGGCGCATTTTGGGTCTACACCGATATCACCGGCGCCGATGGCAAGGTCTATAAGGGCTACGTCTCCTATAATCTCTATCAGGGCGATGGCAAATCCCGACCGGCGGACCAGTCCTACCTCGCCCAGGATTTCCCGCTTGATTTCATTGCCGCCAATCAGGTTGATGATGTCGGTGTCATCATTCCCTCGCCGGAAATGCAGCGCCGAATCCGGGCGATTATCGTGTCTCCGTCCTATGAGAAGCTGCATGTCACAAGCTATTCCCTGGTTTCCAATCCGCTCAACGCTGCGCATCAGAACTGCACCGAATTTCTGCTCGATGTCATCGCTGCGGCTATCTGGCAGACCGACGATTACCCGCAGATAAAAGCTGATCTGGTGGCAAGTTTCACACCCACCCGAGTCAAGGCCAATATGTTCGAACGCGCCTTTGGCCCCATGGTGAGCCCCGCTTTGAAGATGGACGATCAGTCGGGACCGATCCGCACCGCCACTTACGAAAGCATTGCCGGTTTCATGCGCAACAACAATCTCCTTAAGGAAAATTACGTTCTGATCAGAGCGAATTAAGGCTTGATCGCGCGCCTTCACCGCCGTAAGGCCTAGCCCATCTTTCCTGACTTCAATGATGAGCACAGCCATGTCCGACCTCGCCGCCTTCAAGGATGATATCGAAGCCGCCTGGGAGGTTCGTGACACACTGTCGCCAACCTATCAGGGCGCATATCGCCAGGCTGTCCTGGGCGCCATCGATCTGATCGACAGTGGCCGCTTCCGCGTCGCTGAAAAAAAGGACGGCCAGTGGATTACCCACGACTGGCTGAAAAAAGCCGTACTGCTGTCCTTCCGCCTCAATGGCAACGAACTGATGCATACCGGCCGCGGCCTGTTCGAGCAGGCGCCGATCGGTCCCTTCTGGGACAAGGTGCCGAACAAGTTCGCCAAGTGGAACGTGAAGGATTTCACCGAGGCCGGCTTCCGTGCCGTGCCTGGCGCCATTGTCCGCGCCGGCGCCTTTATCGGCAAGAATGTCGTGCTGATGCCGTCCTTCGTCAATATCGGCGCCTATGTCGATGAAGGCACCATGGTCGATGCCTGGGCGACGGTCGGTTCCTGCGCCCAGATCGGCAAGAACGTCCACCTCAGCGGCGGCGTCGGCATTGGCGGCGTGCTTGAGCCTTTGCAGGCTTCGCCGACCATCATCGAAGACAACTGCTTTATCGGCGCGCGTTCGGAAGTGGTCGAGGGCTGCATCATCCGCGAAGGCTCGGTGCTCGGTATGGGCGTCTATATCGGCAAGTCGACCCGCATCGTCGACCGTGCCACCGGCGACGTCAGCTATGGCGAGGTGCCGCCCTATTCGGTGGTGGTGGCCGGCTCGATGCCGTCTGCCAGCAATCCGTCTGGTCCGTCGCTCTATTGCGCCGTCATCGTCAAGCGCGTCGATGCCCAGACGCGCTCCAAGACCGGGATCAACGATCTGCTGCGTGACTAAATCACCTGTGCAAAAAACGGCTGACAGGACTTGACCGATTCACCCGGATCGGTCAAAGAACCGCCTCTGCCGATGCGGTCCCTTCGTCTATCGGTTAGGACGTCAGGTTTTCAACCTGAAGAGAGGGGTTCGACTCCCCTAGGGACTGCCAGCAGGCCTCCGCAAATCACGGGGTTTGGGGCCTGTGGCCCCAAGTCTTATCTAATTACTAAAAAAGCCCCGTCCTTGGACGAGGCTTTTTTAGTAATTAAGGCAAGGTTTGTGGGGTCACAGACCCCACACCCCATTAGTTGACGGTGGGCTTGCCGATCGACAATTGCTCCCCGTCGAAGCCGACATGGATGACATCACCGTCCGTCACCTCGCCGCTGAGAATCTTGCGCGCGATCTCATCAACCAGCAGCTTCTGGATCACCCGCTTCAAGGGACGCGCCCCATAGGCCGGGTCATAGCCCTTATCCGCCAGGTAGTTCAGCGCGGCATCATCGATGCTGAGCGTCATTTCCCGATCGGCCATCAGCTTTTCCAGACCCTTAAGCTGGATGCGCACGATGTCGTGCATATGCGCTTTATCGAGACGGTGGAACAGGATCATCTCGTCGATGCGGTTAAGAAATTCCGGCCGAAAATGCTTGCGCACCGCATTGAGCACCAGTGGTCGCACCACTTCGATATCGCCGTCCGGCTCCATATTGACCAGCACGTCAGACCCCAGATTCGATGTCATTACGATCAGGGTGTTGCGGAAATCGACCACGCGCCCCTGCCCGTCCGTCAGGCGGCCATCATCCAGCACCTGCAAAAGGATGTTGAACACGTCCGGATGCGCCTTCTCGACCTCATCGAACAGCACGACCTGATAAGGCCTCCGGCGCACGGCTTCGGTCAAAGCGCCACCTTCGTCATAACCGACATAGCCCGGAGGCGCGCCGATCATGCGCGAAACGGAATGCTTCTCCATATATTCCGACATATCGAGGCGGGTAATCGCCGTCTCGTCATCGAACAGGAATTCCGCCAATGCCTTGTTCAGTTCGGTCTTGCCTACGCCCGTAGGCCCCAGGAAGAGGAAAGACCCGATGGGACGGTTCGGGTCTTTCAGGCCCGCCCGTGCCCGGCGCACCGCATCGGCCACGGCCGTCAGGGCTTCATCCTGACCGACGACGCGCTCACGCAGCTTGTCTTCCATGCGCAGCAGCTTGTCGCGCTCGCCTTCCAGCATTTTGTCGACCGGGATGCCGGTCCAGCGAGATACCACCTGCGCGATCTGCGCCGAATCGACCACTTCCGGCGTCAATGGCGAAGCCTCACCTTGAGGCGCATTTTCCGCACGCTCCAGCGCCTTTTCGAGCGACGGAATGATGCCGTACATGATCTCCGAGGCCTTTTGCAGGTCGCCGGCGCGCTGGGCATTGGCCAGATCGATGCGGGCCCGCTCCAGCGCTTCACGTGACCGGGCGGCCGAGCCAACCTTGTCCTTTTCTGCTTTCCAGCGCGTGGTCAGGCTAAGCGATTTTTCTTCCAGGTCTTCAAGTTCCTCGGACAGCTTTTCCAACCGCGTACGCGAACCCGCATCGGTTTCCTTTTGCAGAGCTTCGCGCTCGATTTTCAACTGCACAATGCGGCGATCCAGTTCGTCCAGTTCTTCTGGCTTGGAATCGACCGCCATGCGCACGCGCGAGGCCGCCTCATCGATCAGATCGATGGCCTTGTCCGGCAGGAAACGGTCGGCGATATAGCGGTTGCTGAGTGTCGCCGCCGAAACGATGGCCGAGTCAGAAATCCGCACACCGTGGTGGACCTCATACTTTTCTTTCAGACCGCGCAGGATCGAGATGGTGTCTTCCACAGTCGGTTCGGTGACGAAAACCGGCTGGAATCTACGGGCCAAGGCCGGGTCCTTCTCAACATGCTTGCGGTATTCATCAAGCGTCGTCGCACCGACGCAATGCAGTTCGCCACGCGCCAGGGCGGGCTTCAACAGATTGGAGGCATCCATGGCGCCATCGGACTTGCCGGCGCCGACCAGGGTGTGCATCTCATCGATAAACAGCACAATCTGGCCTTCAGCCTGGGTCACTTCGTTGAGCACGGCCTTCAGGCGTTCCTCGAACTCGCCGCGGTATTTGGCACCCGCGATCAGGGCGCCCATATCGAGCGAATAGAGCTTCTTGTCTTTCAGTGATTCCGGCACGTCACCATTGATAATGCGCTGCGCCAGCCCTTCGACGATGGCCGTCTTGCCGACGCCGGGTTCACCGATCAGGACCGGATTATTTTTGGTGCGCCGCGCCAGCACCTGAATGGTGCGGCGAATTTCTTCGTCACGGCCGATGACCGGATCGATCTTGCCGTCAAGCGCGGCCTGGGTCAGATCGCGGGCATATTTTTTCAGGGCGTCAAAGCCATTTTCGGCAGACGCGCTGTCGGCCGGTTTGCCCTTGCGGAAAGCGGCCTGGGCGTCCTTCAGCTTGCCGAGCGATATGCCGGCGGCTTTGAGGGCTTCGGCGCCCTCTTTATTGTCGACGGCGGCGATCAGCAGACGGTCGGCGGTGACGAAGCTGTCGCCGGCCTTGTTGGCGTCGTTCTCGGCGTCAGTAAACAGCTTGCTGGTTTCGTTGGCCATATAAAGCTGGCCGGCGCCGGTTACGGCGGGCAATTTGCCAAGCGCCAGATCAACCGAGGCGGTAAAGGCATCGGCACGTCCACCGGCAAGCTGGATCAATTGGCTGGCCAGGGATTCCCGATCTTCGGTCAGCGCCTTCAGCACATGCACCGGCGTGAAATACTGGTGATTACGCGCCTGGGCTATGCCTTGCGCGCTCTGGATAAGCTTTTGTGTTTTCTCGGAATATTTGTCGATATTCATAGTCTTTAGTCCCCATTTCGGCGGATTGAGCGTCCGGCCGCCCCTTAAAAGGCGACAGCCTGATGGCTTCGATATGGTGTGACATTCGCACCACACAAGAGGGTATCATCCGAATAAAACAGCACTGGCGTCTCCTTGGCAAATTGCCTATAAAGCCCTCATGAATCCCAAGATTTTTTACCCCGCCGCGGCCCTGATCGCGCTTCTCATGATCGCCTTGAGCTTTGTCTGGCCGCAAGGACAAGCCCAGAGATCGCCCGCGCCGTTCGGTCATGCGATTGAAACGCCGGACTATTACCGCATGGTCCGCGAACGTGATGCCCGCCGCAAAAAGCAGGCGGATGATCGCGCCACGCGGGCCCAGGCCACGGCGGCATCCGCAGCCGCCGCAGCATCCGCTTCCGCTTTCGCCACTGACGCCCCTTGACGCCCACCCTGCTGATTTTCGGTTATGGCTTTATCGGCGCCGCTTTCGCTGAGGCTGCCCGCGCCGCCGGATATCACATTGCCGCCACGGCCCGGACGTCGGAAAAACGCGACGATCTGACCGCGCAAGGCATCACAGCGATCGATCCAGCGGATCAAGCCGCGCTTACACAAGCCTATACTACGGCAAGCGCCGTCCTGATCACACCCGCGCCCGATGATACCGGCTGTCCGGCTTTTGCGGCGCTTGCCCCTGCACAGGCGCATAAGTGGATCGGTTATCTCTCCACCACCGGCGTCTATGGCGATCGTAACGGCGGCTGGGTATTCGAGGATTCGGCGCTTGTGCCGACCTCCACCGAGGGCCGCCGCCGTGTGATGGCTGAAAGTCAGTGGCTAACTGTCGGCGCGCAGATTTTTCGCCTGCCCGGTCTTTACGGCCCTGGCCGCAATGTCATTGAACGACTAATGGACGGCGCGGCGCGGCGTATACATAAACCGGATCATGTCTTTTCCCGCCTGCATCATGACGATTGCGCCACCGCCCTAATGGCCAGCCTAAAGCGCCCCAGGCCCTGCGGCATCTATAATCTGTGCGACGACGAACCGGCGCCAGCCGATACAGTGCTGGAATATGCGGCGGCGCTGACCGGCCTAACTTTGCCGCCGGTGATGGCTTGGGATGATCCGGCTTTAAGCGGCAAGATGCAGCGTTTCTATAACGACAACAAACGTGTCTCAAATGCCCGCGCCAAGGCCGGACTCGGCTGGCGGCCGCTTTATCCGACCTATAGAGAAGGCTTGAGCACCATCCTCGCCTCTATACAAGCCGGTAAAAAGGAATAGCGTCAGACGGCGACTCAGGGAGCGTTCAATGACGGCAAAAACCTACCTTATCACCGGCGCCTCTTCCGGCATTGGCGCCCAATTTGCCAGATCCTATGCCAAACGCGGCATCAATCTGATTCTGGTGGCGCGCCGGCTGGATAGGCTCGAAGCCCTGGCCGCCGAACTCACGGCCGCGAATGGCGTCACCGTCACCTGCCTGGATGCCGATTTAAGCGACCGCGCGCAGGTAAATCACCTGCTGGCGCGTATAAAGAAGATGAACCTCCGCCCTGATGGCCTGATCAATAATGCCGGCTATTCCCTGGCCCATACCTTCGCGGCCACCACCGCGCAGCAACAGCTCGATTTCATCGAGGTCTGCGTCACAGCGCCGACCCTGCTGGCGCGCGAATGGCTCGATCATATGCTGGCACAAGGCTTTGGCCGGATCATTAACGTCTCTTCGATGGTCGCCTTTTCACCGGGGGCTTCGGGCCACACGCTTTATCCGGCGGCCAAGGCCTATATGCTGAAATTCTCGCGCTCGCTGGCCGCCGAGGTGGCCGGCAAGGGCATAAACGTCACCGCCCTTTGCCCTGGCTCGACCGAATCCGAATTCCAGCATTCCAACGGCATGGATGCCGTGCTGAAAACCC
>CAMLIY010000039.1 GCA_946480125.1 uncultured Asticcacaulis sp. | reverse complement strand
CGGCCGTCAGGCTGGCTTCATAACCGCAGGCGTGAATATACAGGTGTGCCTGCGTCAGTTCGGTTTCCAGTACGGATCTTGAGGCGTTCATCTCGATCCGGATGTCGGACGATATGTCCTGAATCAATTTGACATAGGCCGCCTGAGCCGCCGAGCCATTGAAGCCGCCCACCAGGGTCAGGCCAGCGCCCGGAATGTTATTTTGCACCTCCCTGAACACCTGCGCCGTAACGTGCTGGTTCTTGGCATGACCACCCCTCTCGAACCGCCCAACGGAGATGATCGCCGGCGCTGTAGCGATGGCGCCGAAATCCTTTTTGGGTGCCGACTGTACCGCGACGGGTGGAAAAAGAACGCGGGCGGGCGTGGCTTTGTCAATATCCGCCAGTTTCTGTTCAACATTCTCCTGCGTGAACCTACTGTTACACATATAGAAATCGACATCGTCGATGCGCTCGAACTGGTAATAATCCTGATAATGAGCGGGGAAGGGGAACTGACAATGATAAATATTTTTCGCACCCGACATTTTGACCGGCGGCACCAGCGCATTGCCCATGACGATCATGAGATCGGGCGCCGAAGCCGTGTATAAGGCGTCCGCCGTCGCCAACCGGAGCGAGCTGTCCTGTGCCAGCGCGATGCCGAGATCGGCCATGACAAAGGCGATGCGGTCACGGCTGACCATCCGTTCGCCGCACAGGGTGACATTATGGGTGCGGCTCAGGGCAGCGGCAATGGACAGAATATAGCGCTCGCCGCCGCCAATACTGATGGCATAGGGCGTATAGATAACGGCATTGGGCCGTTGCGGATAATGGTTTTCGAAAGCGGGCATATAGGCCGCTACCGAGCGTGGTTTGTAGACTTTGGGGGTATATTGCCAGCGCGTCCTGAAGATGTTCCGGTTTCGGTCAATCTGCGACATGAAGCCACCGCCGAGGAACTCGCGCGTCGTGGCGTTTTCGACGTGAATCACATAATTGTCGTACATCAGATCGATCTTGTAGCCGGCGGCGCAAATGCGTTGGCACAGGTCGGTGTCCTCAAAATAAAGCGGCTCATAGATATAATCATATCCGCCGACATCTTCCAGGACGGAGCGCCGCACACAAAAGCTGGCTGACGAGATATATTGTGTTTGCACGATCCCTTGCCGGGGCGCATTCTGCATATGATCCTTGAGCGGCGTATGCTTGTAGTCCTGAATTTGCTGACCTGAGCCCGTGACGGCCCCGCCATATTCCTGCAAGGTACCATCGGGAAACAGGAAGGGCACGCCACAGGCCGCAGCTTCCGGCGTCGAATCCATATGCGCCACAAGTGCCGCTATCGTGCCGGGCCCGACATAGGCGTCGTTGTTCAGGAAATAGAGGTATTGGCCACGCGCCATATCCTTGGCGACATTATTGCCTTCACCGAAAAACAGATTGGTCTTCGACCGTATGAAGCGGATCTTGCGGTGTTTTTTAAAAAGGTGCAGCAGCGCTTCCGCCTGCCATGAGTCGCTGCCATTGTCGAAGACGATGATCTCGGTGTGCTCATCGGAATTCAGGGCGGCGGAAACGGCGCTGAAATAGGTATGGCCCAGCTTGTTGTAATGCAGAATACAGACGCTTGTCCTGACCTCCGAAGCTGCCGGCGAGGACGAGGTCAGATAATCTGCGATAATATCGATCAGTTCGCGGCCCAGAATCGGCCTGCCCGAGGCAGTGACCGGATATTTGCCCGAGGCGTATTTCAGGCAATTTTGCAGGCATTGCGCATTCAGTTCATCGGTAATAGGTGCATGGCTGAAGACGATAAGCGGGTGAGGCGGCGGGAGGGGTTCTGTCTCCATGGTTTCCAGATCGTCCGCACCCGTCTCGTTGATGCTTTCCTCGACGTGGGGCTGCAAGGCGATCGATTCGCTGGTGTCCAAGGGCGTGGCGCGATGGTGATAGTCCGCGGCGTCGAAAAACGGGCTCATTATGGGCGCGCTCTCCGGCCAGTGCGCCAGCGTGTCCGACCAGGCATCGCCGAATTCATACGGCGGCGTCGGCAGGCTGCCATAGGTGGCCGCGAACCGCAGATCGCAAAGCGGATGCGGCCAGCCGCCGTTAAAATTTGCTAGCAACAGATAGTCGATCAGCTCGTTCTCATAGGTCAGGCCCGTGCTCGTCTTGCGATAAAACGCTGGCAGGAAAAAGGTCAGGCTTAAATCCATCAGCGAACGGTCGGGATCGAAAAGACCGGCGACCCAGTCATAGAGGCTGGTGCTCCCTGACCGCCGGAAATCATCTTCGCAAACCAACGGGCTAAAATCACACCAGACGCCATCTTGCAGGCGGGTGAGAAACAGATAGATGGCGTCTTCGGACGCACAATTATGTTTCCAGCAAAAATAATTCAGATTAAACAACGGGCCGAAAAGCATGGGTGCCGAGCTTTTGTGACCGAACGCAACAAACAACAGGTTTTCGGGCGCCATATCCTGATAGAGTCGCTTCAGAATAGCTGGATTCATAAAGGGACTGGGCGACAGGCCCGCCTGGCTGCCCGTTGCGCTGTAATGCGCTATGGCCTCTTCTATAGTTGCAAAGGGCTGGGATTGTTTTTGGTAATATGCAAAATCGAACAAAAAATCGTATCTGATGCCTAGTCCGTTGTCGGCAACTTCGCTGGGAGCAACAGGTTTGGGTTTTAATTTGCGCACAATTTTTTTGATGGGAGCCAGCGACATGAACATCTCTATAAGTTTTGTACGAGCCAAAGGAGCCTGTCCTTACGCGGATCGGGTGTCAGCCGGAAGGCCGATTTTTCTGAAATAATTTATCACATTCATCGTCATTGGCCGTCAACCTTAAACCGGTATGCCCCGCGCCATTCACAGGTTTTTTCAAACTCGCTGCCGATTCGACCTTGATAAGGTTATAAAAGCTTGCCAGTGTCGCTATTGAAGGCGGCAGAGGATTTAGCGCCCGCAAATCTGCGGCAAACATCTTCTAACCTTGCGCGAACACGTTCGCTCGGATACCGAGAGCCCGTTCCAGCGCGATTACAAAGAGCAAAGCCGTCTTATGGTATCTTCCCCCGTTCTGGCTAAAATTAAAGCGCTGGCGGATACGCCTGTCATCCATGAACCTGAAACCCTGCGCATTAAACTGGAGCATTCTGAGGCGCGTATCTTCGTCTCCGAAGATCGTTCTCAGCCAGAATCGGTCGTGGGTCTGGATATAGGCGCTGATGGCGTTTTTTCATTATTGATTTCGCCAAACATAAGCTTGGGACTAGATTTAATTCCTATCCGGCTCGTGCCAATGCTGGCCCTGATCGACGACTATTTGACAAACCGTGATCAGACGCGTTCCGGTTTCGTTTACATGAATATCGGCGACCATACAGAATATCCCGGCTTGAGCTTCTGCAGTCGGAACCAAAGCAGCTTTCTGATTCCGGACAGTATGTTCGTGGATGCGCAGGGCTACAAAGATTATAAAACGAAGATCGATCAGTTCGCTCCGCCTTGGGATGAGCGCCTGCCGATAGCGATCTGGCGTGGCGCGACGACAGGGCCTTATGTCAGCGACTGGCGCGAGCTGCCGCGCGTCCGGCTTTGCGCCATTGCGGCGGGAAATCCGGATTTGATCGATGCCGGCATCTCCTGGCTGGTACAGGGTTTTGAGGGACGCAAGGCCGAGTTGGAAGACGCAGGCTATATTCGCGACTATATGTCGGCCGAGCAGTTTTGCCGGTGGAAATATCAGATCGACATCGATGGCAATACCAATTCCTGGCCGGGCCTCTTCCAAAAACTGCTCAGCGGCTCACCGGTCATCAAGGTCGGTACGCCCTACCGACAGTGGTATTATGACCGTTTGATCCCCTGGGAAAACTATGTGCCTTGCCGTGAGGATATGAGCGACTTGACGGCGCAGATCAACTGGCTGCGCGCGTATGACGAAGAGGCGCGCGAAATCGGTCGTCGGGGACGCGAGCTGGCTCTGTCGATGACATATGAAAACGAAATGCGTTTGGCCGCGCCGATCATTTCAGATGCACTGGCCGCGCAGATGACCTATGGCCGGATCTTTGAACCCGCATATTCACAAGAGCGTCTTTATACGAGTCACGGCAGCATATTGACCTTCGATCCTGAGAGCGGGCAATGTCAGCAGACATCGGCTATGCTTCTGAAACGCGCCGCACCGGTGATGCCGCTCATTGTTACCAGCACAGAGGGCGGTCTAAGGCTTGTAACCCTGGATGGCGATCGCGTGCAGGCGATCAATGCGGATGGTTATACCTATCTTGAGTCCGCTGACGCCACTGGGGAAAATGAAGTTTGCGTGGAGATCGTGGAAACGGCCGATCAGCAAAGCTATGCGTTTAAGGTAGGCGATAAATATTTATGCGCCGAAAGTGATGGGCGATTGACTGTTTCGCGTGTTTCCGTCGGGCCGTGGGAAACCCTTAAGCAAAAATAAGGGTGTTTGAACAGTGTCAGAATGGGTTATAAACGACGGCTGAGAAGGCTGTATTTATCGCAGTTTCGTGCAAATGTGTAACTTTTGAGTGCGTTGCCTGCCCCTCACCATAGATTTTACCAAACCTGGAAAATTCCCGAAACACGGTTGCGCCCTCTATGCCAACATACCTAAGCCCCATAGCTTCAGCCATCAATTGATAGTCGTAGTGATGAGCAGCTTCCGGAAATATTTCAATCACAGATCCGTGGCTTGGCATCCAGATCGAGTTGGTAAGGTTATTGCCATGTATGCCAAAAAAGGCATCAACGCTGGCTCCGGCCTTTATTTGATCCACCCAACCCATGCCCCAGAAATCCATATCGATAATATCGAAATGATTGGAAAAGCGGGTCAATAGTTTACTTTCAACCTCAGGCGTGAATATGCGTTCGCCAGTTCGGCGAGCATAAAGCAATGTATTTTTGCCTACAGGCTTCTGGCGTTCTTCTATATTAAGGTATTTATAAACCTTAGACCTCAGCAATCGAGAAGATAATCTTATGACATCTAACATAGGATCTATTAGCTTGTTGATTTCCGTTCTGGATAAATCCCGATTGAAATAGATTGTGGGCCCGGCTTCAACACCCATATCGATCTTGTGTAGAATGGTTGCATCGGGGAAAAGTAAATCTATAAGGTGCTTTTGAAAGCTGGCCTGATTTGGATTGTCCCATCTTTCAGGCAACCATATTTGTGTAACTTTAGAATTTTTAGCAAATAAAGTACTGGCCGCATAAATGCATAGAAGGGTTTCTATGAAGTGAAAATAATGCTGTATATATTTTTCATCTCTGACGATAATTGTAATATTATCAGAATCTGAAAAATAGACAGGATTAAGACGGGAACGAAGAGTTTCTTCATTGCTTATAAATGGAAGTCCGTCTGCATCTTCTGTAAGTTTTACATTTCTAAAGGTGCATACAGGCCAGCATTCATTGGATGAAAGCATCGTAAAAAACCCATTTCTACTTATGTATCAGACCTACCGGACATGATCCAGAAACCACTGGTACGTCGTTTCAATACCATGCCTGAGATCGATCTTCGGCTTCCAGCCCATGGCGCGCAGCTTATCGGCGCTCATGAGCTTGCGCGGCGTGCCGTCCGGCTTGGACAGATCGCGGACGATAGCGCCGGTAAAGCCCACGACATCGCAGACCATCTGAGTCAGCTCAAGGATCGTGACATCCTCACCCGATCCGACATTGACGTGCTGACCGCCGGAATAGTTTTTCAAAAGAAAAACAAGGGCGTCGGCGCAATCGTCGCAATGCAGGAATTCGCGCCGTGGCGTTCCGGTGCCCCACATGACGACCTCGCTATCGCCACGCAGTCTGGCTTCATGCACTTTGCGGATAATGGCGGGCAAGACATGGCTTGATTTGAGATCGAAATTATCGCCGGGGCCATACAGATTGGTTGGCATGGCCGAAATATAGTCGTCGCTATATTGTTTGCGATAGGCCTGGGCCAGCTTGATACCGGCAATCTTGGCGATCGCATACCATTCATTGGTCGGTTCAAGCGGGCCGGTCAGGAGCGAGTCTTCCTGAATGGGTTGCGCCGCCATCTTGGGATAGATGCACGACGAACCGAGGAACAGAAACTTGCCGACGCCGGCCTCATGGGCCGCCTGTATGATGTTGGCCTCGATCATCAGGTTATTGTACAGAAACTCGGCCGGCAAGGTATCATTGGCCAGAATCCCGCCCACCTTGGCGGCCGCCATGATAACCGCGTCGGGCTTTTGCGATTTGAAAAACGCCTCGACATCGCTTTGCCGCATCAGATCGGTCGCGGCGCGATCGCTGGTGATAATTTCGCAGCCTTCTGCGGCCAGGCGGCGCGTAACCGCGCCGCCAACCATGCCTCTGTGGCCGGCAACGTAAACACGCTTGCCGTTGAGATCGTATAATGTCTCAGCCATTATCTCAGGCTTCCTTCATGACAACGGAGGTTTGCATGACCTTCAGATCCTCGCGCACCATTTCCGCCGCCAGTTCGCGTGGTGAGGTTTCGTGCACCCAGCCGAGTTTTTCTTTGGCCTTGGTCGGGTTGCCCAGCAGCAGTTCGACCTCGGTGGGGCGGAAATAGCGGGCGTCGACCTCGACCAGGCACTTGCCGGTTTGGGTGCAATAGCCCTTCTCTTCAACGCCCTTGCCCTTCCATTCCAGCGTCACGCCGGTTTCGGAGAAGGCCCATTCCACAAACGTGCGCACAGGCGTGGTGACGCCCGTGGCCAGAACATAGTCCTCGGGCGTATCTTGCTGAAGCATCAGCCACATGCCGCGCACATATTCACGCGCATGGCCCCAGTCGCGCTGCGCATCGAGATTGCCCAGATAGAGCTTATCCTGCTTGCCAAGCTTGATGGCGGCCACTGCGCGCGTGATCTTGCGCGTGACGAAGGTTTCGCCGCGCAGCGGGCTTTCGTGGTTGAACAGGATGCCATTGGAGGCGTGCATATTATAGGCTTCGCGGTAATTGACCACGATCCAGTAGGCATAGAGTTTGGCGGCGGCGTAGGGCGAACGCGGATAAAAGGGTGTGGTTTCGCTTTGCGGTACTTCCTGAACCAGACCATAGAGTTCGGATGTCGATGCCTGATAGAACCGGGTCTTGTTTTCCATTTTCAGGATACGAATGGCTTCCAGCAGACGAAGCGTGCCTATGCCATCGGCGTTGGCCGTATATTCCGGGGTTTCAAAGCTGACCTGAACATGGCTTTGCGCCGCCAGATTGTAGATCTCGTCAGGCTGGGTTTCCTGCACGATGCGGATCAGATTGGTCGAATCTGACATGTCGCCATAGTGCAGCATGAATTTGGGATCCTTGTCGTGGGGATCTTGATAAATGTTCTCGATACGCCCTGTATTAAATGAGGACGAACGGCGTTTTACACCGTGAACAACATAGCCTTTTTCGAGCAGAAGCTGCGCCAGATATGCGCCGTCCTGACCTGTTACACCGGTAATTAATGCAACCTTATTATGCGCTTGCGCCATAGATTTCCTCAAACATGAAACGTATCTGGTCGATTTGAAATTTTACCTTGACCATATGATCTTGCTGAAAACAACCCTGAACAAGGTAAAATAATGGCCATCCGTCAACATTTGAAAGTTGAAAAGTTGAAATGAATGTGGACCCATTAAATTTGGCAGGGTTTCCAGGCGGCTGGCGCATCCTTCACGATCGGATGGCAGGGGGAAAGGTCTTGGAATTCGGGATTGGCCGGTTTATGAAGACTCTCGCTTAACGCAAGACTCAAGTCGCTACCTTGGAGCGCATCCCAAAAAGTGTGATGCACGTTTTATATCGAGATGCACGTAAGAACAAAAGCTTAGAGCGCCGATTTGATCCAATCAGATTGGAACACGCTCTAAATAATTTTTGATGGAATACGCTTGGCACCAGCCGAGCACGTAAGTCGATCATTGCAATACTAGCTATGGGAAAATTATATTATGGCAGGGATTATGGCCTTGTTCGGCCGTTCCGACGCGGTGCCATCGGATGTGCCAGCAGAAAAAAATTCCTCAGAGGAAAGTCAGTCCGAAGAACTCATGCTTGTCAAATTTGGCAGTGGTGAAAATTCGGATGATTATACCCTGGCTGGATGGTCGAATAGCGAGTCCACCTTCCGCTGGGCATTGGAAGGAAAGAGTGTTCTTTCGCTGCCGGTTGTGTCCAATGCCTGGATCAGAGCCGAACTCGACGTCTTCAGCCTGCCGGATATGCGTCAGCCGCTTTACATACACATGGATGGCCGCGAGATTGCGCGCTTCGAGATCGAAGGTCGGCAGACGGTATATTTCGACGTGCCCCCCGCCCGGACAGGACGGATGATGCAATTGGAGTTCATCCATCCCGTTTTTCGTACCGATTTTAGCCAGACGGAAGATGTTCGCCCCCTGGCGCTGGCCTTTTCCACCTTACGGCTTCTTGGGCCCCGCTCCGCCCTCGATGAGTCCGCAAGCGCCGCACTTAAAGATATTCAGCGCGAATATGGCCAGAACACGGGCGCAAACTATCTGGCCCCGACATCGCTTGAGGTGACGCCGACGCCACTGAAGCGCATCGCCCTGATCGGATCGTGCTATATGAATGCATGGGCCTTTCAGCAGAGCAATCTCGACGGCTGCCATGCCGATTTCTTTACCGTCAATAATGGCGCGCCGCTGCCCGACATCAGCGAAGCCGACATCAAGGCCTATGATCTCCAAATCATCCAGATGCCGCTGCGTTCCCTTATAGATTACGGGCTTTATTCGCGCGGTTCATGGGACAAGGCCCAGGATGCTGAAGAATGCTTCAAACAGGCCTGCGACAAGCTGGCGCTCCTTGTTGATACCTACATGGATTGGAATGTACGTTTCGGCACGCTGACCTTCGTGGCGAATTATTATTTGCCGGAAATGAATCCGATGGGGCGACTATTCCCCAGGTTCGATTTCCGTAATCCGGAATATCTGGTCAGCCGTTTGAACGAATTTCTGGAAAACCACATCAGCAAATTCAAAAACTGCTACGTTTTCGATATTGATCGGGTCATGGCTTCGATCGGGCGGCGCTATATCCAGGGCGACAAGGTCGAGATGACTTGGCTGGGACAGGTGCTGCCGGCGCAAGACCTGGCAGGCGAACAGCGTATGGAAACGGCACCGGCGCTTATGGGCCATTATGAATACGAGGCTCTGCCGCTCATGCGGACCGCGCTGTGGCGCGAACTTGTGGCGATGTACCGTACCGTTCGCCAGGTGGATACGGTCAAGCTCGTGGTGGTCGATCTTGACGATACCTTATGGCGCGGCGTCAGCGGCGATATGACCGATGTTCACGGTAGCATTGTCGAAGGCTGGCCGCTCGGTTTAGTGGAAGCCCTGCTTTTCATGAAAAAGCGCGGTGTCTTACTGGCCATTATCAGCAAGAACGAGGAAAGCCGGATTCGGGAGATATGGCATCAGATATTCTACGGCTTGTTGACACTTGAGGATTTTGCCGCTGTGCGCATCAACTGGCACCCGAAAGCAGAAAATATGCAGGAGATACTTCAGGACATCAACCTGCTGCCAAGAAGCGTCGTTTTCCTTGACGACAATCCTGTCGAACGCGCCGCCATGGCGCGTCTCTTTCCCGACATGCGAATTTTTGGACGCTATCCATACTATTTCCGGCGGATGCTGTTATGGTCGGCGGAAACGCAGTCGGCGTCGGTGACGGCGGAATCGGGCCGCCGCACTGAAATGGTTCAGGCACAGTTGCATCGGGAAGAGCAGCGCAAGGGTTTGTCGCGTGAGGAATTTCTCATGCAGGCCGCTCCCAGGGTAACGCTGTCGCAAGTCGGATCGGCCGAAGATGCACGGTTTTCGCGCTGTGTGGAACTTATCAATAAAACCAATCAGTTCAATACAACCGGGCACCGCTGGAACTTGGAGGAAATACAGACCTTTTTCGCGGAGGGCGGAAGATTATATGTGTTCGATGTCGTCGATAAATTTACCAGCTATGGTCTGGTCGGCGTTGTCATGGTCAAGCCATCCGAAATCGTACAATGGGTTATGTCCTGCCGCATTCTGGGTTATCAGATTGAAGATGCGGTTATGCGCACCCTTCTGAACGATCTGTTTGAAGGCGGGGCCCGATCCGTCATCGCAACCCTGAAAGACACCGACGTCAACTATCCATGCCGGGATTTGTTCAGCAAAACGGGCTTTGAAAAGGTTGCCAGGACTATCTTCTCGATAGGCCCTGATCAAAACAGGCCCATGCCGCCGCACATAGAGCTGACAAGGACACAAAATATTTCATAAGGGACAGTGCCTTCTGTTTTAAGCCATATGGGGTATATGTTTTAAAATTCCGGTGCATCAAGTCCATGGATGAAACGCATATGGGCTTCATCCACGCCTGGCGGCGGCTGGATCAGTTGAATATCTTTCGGCAATGGCCAATAAAGATTTACCGATTTGCGGTGAAAGCTCATCTGGACTACGTCACCGGACGGTGCCTTGACGAGGAGGCGTTGCGATTCATGCCCTTCGCCGTAGAGTATCGTATTGCCCAATCGGCGCCCATACAGAACTGAAAAGGCCATGCCCAGCGCTTCGTCTTCGCTGGTCAGGGCATTTAGCCAGACACGATTGCCCACCCGGGCAATCAGGGGCACGGCATCATTTTCGTGCATGACATAGGCCGATACTCCGCAATGGCTGGACGGATGGTAAGCCACCATGTCATCACGAATAAAGATATTTCGGTCCGTCCCGGAAATGGGCAAGGTCTGGCCAAAATTCTTATAGGCCAGGGCGTGATCGGCAAAGCCGTCGCATAGACAGCTTTCATCAAGAGCAGATCGGGCGTGGCTGAAGAGAATGGTGGTATCATCGCCCAGATCGCATAGCCGGCGGGACAGGCCTTCATCCTTACGCACGCTGAAATCGATCACATAGCGATAGGAGGATAAATCCATGTCGCGGGCTTCGGCGACGGTTCTGACATCGGATTGCGGCGCCAGGCGGCGCAGCGGATACCAGATGGTTTCACGCACGATGGTCGTGTGCCAGTCTTCAGGAGCTTCATTGAGATCATTGATGATCAGAAGCGTTGCGGGCAGGGGCGCCGTGTCGCCTGACCGCTGGCGTGCGATAAATGCCTTTGCCAGCCGGGCCTTGGTGTCACCCCACTGTTCGGTGGGCAGCAGCATCGAACCTTCAAAGGCTTCATTCCAGCTATAAATGAAAATAACCGAAGGATCGCTGGCCGCGGCCAGCCAGCCCATTTCCTTGTAATAGCGCAGATCATTACGAATAACGCGTTCAAGGCCGTCCCGTTGTGCCACGCCCAGATTGTCGAATCCGAAATTCCAGGTGACGACGTCGTGGCCGAACTGAGCCTGCGGTGTATCCAGAACAAAATGGAAGGCGCAGAAATTTTCTCTGTGATGCAGCAGCAAATGTTCAAGAAACGGCGCATTCGTGAATGTCCAGTAGAAGACGGGCCTGGTCGAGAAAACACACATTTCACGGACGAGGTTTACGGCAAATTCGTCCCATATCCGAGGCTCGGAAAAGCTGCGCTCAAAGCCGTAACCAAAGACAAAGTTCATGTGTCTGTCTTTGGCGTCGCACATCAATAGGTCTTGTGGAACGTGAGTATAAAAACGCGCCAATAGCGATGACACCAGTTCCACCGTAGCATCGTCGGCTCTTATGCCCTGTGAAACCGTCAGGGTTGCATTCATCGTTTCCTGTGACTGGTTGAGCACTTTGAAGGTGATTTCCAGGTCCAGAAACGGGCAAATCTTAAGTCCACTCTCGGCCAGGGCGGCGAGCGCTTCAGGAGAGGGCAGGGTCGGTGTAAGGTCGGCGCGAAGGTTATATTCCCAGGCAATCCCGTCGATGCCAAGGCTGCTGATATAATCAAATTGCGCCTTGTAAAAAGCTTTCGACGAACGATCATTGCCAGTAATACCGATCGCGACCCAGTCAAGCTGATCGGGGAAGCTGTCCTCGATCCAGCTCTTTTCGTGGAACCAGTCAAAAAACTGGATGACAACCGGTGTTTTTTTACCGTTAGGCATAGGCCCTCTGCAAGCTAGGAGTTAGAGCGTTTCCCCAAAAAGTGGGTCCACTTTTTGGATATGGAAGAGCGATAAAACAAAAATTTAGAATGCTTTTCGATCTGATTTCATGAGATCGAAAAGCATTCTAAATGAAAATCATGCGACGCGTCAGACCTCAGCCTTCAAGAGCATCCACAAAATCATTCAGCACGTCTATACTCATTGGTTCACCGGCATCTGGCAAGCCGCAATAGGCTAGGCTGTGCCCCAGAATCTGACATATGCCCATATGCCAGAGATTGGTGCGTTCCGGCCAGGATAAAACGCCCAGCCGCATACCCGGATGGCTGAAAATGATATTGTGCAGGGCGCTGCCATCCTCGCCGATTACGACGCGCGCTTCACGCATGATGTGAATTTGCTCAGGGATGGAAAGTGTTTCAGGAAATACAATCGCATAGCCCCTGTCCCGGAGAGCGTTTTCAATGTCGGCTATATTGGGGACGCTGCGGCGCGCGCTGAAGGCAAGCTGACGGCGGCTGAAAAACACCTTACGACTGAGTTGCGCCTTATCCATTGGCGGCGGACTGTAGGCTTGCAAAATGCGCGCCCAGGCTGCCTTCAGTGACGTCTCGCCAAGCCGGTATCCCGACTTCGACGCGGTCGGGACAATAGCTTCCTCGACCTTGAAGAAGCGGGCCGGGTGGGGCTGAAAGCGCGCCGGATCAAGCGCAAGCGCTCCAAGAAAATAATCTGCCCATTTCGGCATATTATTGTAATAGATCGGCAATCCGTCAAAATCACCAAGGCTGAGAACATGTAGTCTGGGAATGATGTCCAGGAGCCAATGGCCATATATTTCCTGCCCGGGTGCCGACATGATCACCGCCTGGCCGGAGAGGGTATGTTTGCGGAGTTCCTCCAGCATAAGGTCAATATAGTTGCGCGACAGGCTACGATCTAGGATTGTCTCCAGGCCATGTTGATCGGCATACCAGGTGGCAAAATCTATGCCCCAGCCTATGGGCTCGCCAATAAGGCCTTCACGCCGGCCAATGTTAATCGGCATGGCGCAGTTTTCGAAAAAACTATACTCATTGAACTTAAGTATGCCGCTGGACAGAAAGCCAGGTGCGAAGACATTGTGCAGATACAGATTGCGCGTATTGTCTTGTCCGGGGATGTTGAGTAAGGAATCCGCATTATATTGCGGAGACGGGTTTTCCACATAGCAGTCGAAGGCAATGTGATAATCCGTATTGATAAAACTGCCGCCGGTTGCGTTTTGGCTGGAAACCTGTGCCGTTTGGGCGATGACTTCTATGCTTTTGAAAGCGTATGGCCCGGACATATGTCTTCAATTCGATTTCAAGCGCGTTCCACAAGATGAGGCGCATGTTTGGATAAAATATACGTATCAAAACAAAAAAATTAGCTGTCATGCCTGAAAGCAGACATCACATTTCGCCATGAGGCATCACAAAAAACCTGTGCGCTGATCTTATCAGATCACAATGCCCGCGAGGTTATTTCGGCGTCAGCGTATCAAAATTCCAATCACCGACATCTCCGAAAAAGACCTGCCTGCCAGCATCGAGGATCAGTATCTTGTTGCATACCGACTCAATCATGCCGCGGCTGTGAGTCGCCAGAACCATGACGCGCGAACGGGCCAATATGTCGTTCATCCGGGCCGTCGCCCTGTCCTGGAATGAGGCATCGCCTGCGCCGATCCATTCATCAAGCAGCAGAACATCGGGTTCGAGGCTGGTGGCCACTGCGAAAACGAGGCGCGCCTGCATCCCTGCGCTGTAAGCCTTTACGGGCAGATCCACGTAACCGCCGAGTTCCGAGAAATCGACGATTTCTGGAATACTGGCCAGAACCTTTCTCGTTGGAATGCCGCGCATCCGGCCCATATTGAGGATATTGTCGCGCCCGGTCAGGGCGGCATCCAGCCCGAGGCCGATGTCGATCATCGACGACACCCGGCCGCTGACGAAAACGCGGCCCTTGTCGGGCTCATAGACCCCGGCCAGCACCTTGAGAAGCGTGGTCTTGCCAGCGCCATTATGCCCCATAATGCCGAGGCGGTCGCCTTGATGAAGGCTGAAATTGATATTTTCCAGCGCCCGGACATGGATAATATCCTGCCCGTCTTTCAGCAGCTTGCCACCCACCGCCAGATTGGCGATCGTGTTGCGAATCGAATTCGCGCGAATGGAATATATGGGGTAGGACAGCTCTACCCCGTTGAGATCGATAATGGTGGTGGACATGCGATTAACCGTGGCGGCTCGTACTTAAACCCAGAATGGGATGCGGCGGCGGAAAGAGGTGAAAACTGCGAACCAGACTATGCCCCCGACAACCATGGTGAGCAGGGCCTGTATCCAGCAGATTTCAGGCGGCGTTTTACCTAATAGCGGCGAGCGAACGATTTCAACCAGTCCGTATACGGGGTTGAGATCCACGAAGAGGGCTTTCGCGCCCTTGACGCCGTCAGCCTTCCAGAAGATCGGAGCCGTAAAAAACAGGAGCTGGGATATGTAGGGCATGATGAAACGCAGGTCACGAAAACGCGCGGCCATCATGCCGAAAAACGCCCCCCAGAAGAACATGCTGACCAGGAGGATTGGCAGGCCAAAAATAACCGTCCAGTTCGGGACGTGCAGACTACCGACGCAAACCAACGTGATATAAAACACGACCAGATTATGCAGGAATGTCAGGAAGGATCGCGATACGCCTTCGAATATAAAATAGGTAAACGGGTAGGCGTGGTTTTTAATTGTGCCCGCAGCGCTCAGGAAAACTTCCGGGCCTTCATTGAAAATGAAACTGACCAGTCCGAAGGTCAGGATGCCCCCCATGACGAAGGGCAGTATGTCTTTCAGCGACTGGCCCTGAATGATGCCGAATACGAGCGACAGGGCCAGAGAGGTCGTGACCATGCTGCCGGCGATCCAAAGGGAGCCCAGCATGGTGTGTTTATATTTTGCGCTGATTTCGTGATAGGCTTGATACAGCCACACGTTGTAGAGAGAGGCGCCTTTTTTTAGGTCGCTGAAAGACTTAGCTAACGAAGCAGGCACACTATCCTCATAAACTTGGTTCAGAAAAGCGGAAACCGCATGGCGTCCGTCGTGTTAGACCAGTTTATGTTGTCATGCAATGCACACTCGGCATAAATTTGGCGTTTGCGAAGGCCTGCCGATGTCGCCCTAAAGCCTGTAATGTCACCCATACGGGGTTTTATGAATATCGGCTTTAATATAGCCATGATCTTGCAGCCAGGCGGCGTAACGGTCCTCGATAAATGCCTTGGCCTCGACCGATAAAGGCGCCCCGCCGTCGCCGCCAATGTGCCCCTGATGTAGTAATGAGTCTGGATCGAAGTTTGCCGCAGTACCTGCGGGATCGCCGGAGGGTGGCTCTATAGCAGACAATTTCGTGAAAGCTGCTGCAAGCTCCTCGGGAGTTAGCTGAAATTCTAAAGCCGCATTCAAGTGTTGCAGCATGGCGATCGGATCGGCCCTCATATCTTCGTAGCGCATGGTAAAATCTGACCGCTTGCGCCAATGTGCCAGGGTGGCGATATAACTATCCAGGGTTTCGGCTAGAGTATCTTGAGAGGTATCTGCGGCCCACTTCATTCGATTGAGCGACGCAACCACATCGCGTAGATCACGGAAGCAGGTCACAATCTTATCGGGATTTATGGTCAAGGCCTGTAGTGGGCTATGCACCTTGATCACATGCACGCTCTCTGGCCTCGAAGCGTCGTAGGTGTCGATCCAGGCGCCATATGCGTCTCCATATTTAGCTTGTGCTACGATACGGACCGCATTGTATTGCCATGTGCTGCCCGATCTGGCAGTGCCTGCACACAAAATGATCATTTGGAATAACCTTAGAACCCATAGTCCCCTTAACCAGTTCACCGCTTTTATGCAACAGGTCTCGGCTAACGTCACATGCTCGCGCTGTTGCAAAAGGTCATGTCGGCTGCCATGTGCCGTAAGGCCTGAACCATGAGCGCTTAAACTTGGGAAGGCCTGTCTTATCGTCTGTCAGAGCGAAATGTGCTCTAGGGTTCTGATGGTATTCGATGTAAGAGACAACGGAAATGCAAGCGATCTGGAATGACGTATGAATAATCCTTACAGTGGCAAGCCCGACCATCAGTTCTGGCGGCGCAGCTTTGCCGACAAGGCGGCGACGGATGTCGACCCGGTGACCGGAGCCAGTTTTTCCATCGGTCGCAATGACAAGGTTGCCACCGCCGGAAGCTGTTTTGCCCAGCACGTTTCGCGCACACTGAGCGAGATGGGATTCAACTATATGGTGGCCGAACAGAGACCAGCGTCACTTGACGTGCCTGATGAAAATTACGGAACCTTTTCAGCCCGTTACGGCAATATATATACGGTCAGGCAGCTCAGGCAGCTTATACAGCGTGCCTATGGCCTTTTCACACCGGCCGACACGGCCTGGCAGCGGGCCGACGGGCGCTATGTCGATCCTTTCCGGCCCTATATTCAAGCTGAAGGCTTTGCATCGCCCGAAGACGTGGCGCACGACCGCGAAGTCCATCTCGCCGCAGTGCGCGATGTGTTCGAAAACTGTGAGGTCTTTATTTTCACCCTCGGCCTGACCGAGGCCTGGCAGGCCACGGCGGACGGCGCCGTTCTTCCCATCTGCCCGGGCGTTGTCGGGGCGCAGGTCGATGGCGAAACCTACCGTTTCCATAATTTTAGCGTGGCTGAAACCGAAGCCGATCTGCGCTGGGTCATGCACCGCCTTCATGCGCTCAACCCGGCCTGCAAAGTGCTTCTGA
>CAMLIY010000038.1 GCA_946480125.1 uncultured Asticcacaulis sp. | reverse complement strand
ATGACGCCGATCCGTCGCATTTTCACTACGCCACCGCCTTCACCATGAAGGGCTTCACCGATAAGGGCTGGACGGAAAAGACCAATGCCTGGCTCGATTCCGAATTCAAACAGGGCGCGGTGGCCGTCAAAATCTGGAAGAATGTCGGGCTGATCGAACGCGACACCGACGGCAAGCTGATCTTCATTGATGATCCGCGCTTCGATCCGGTGGTCGCGCATATCATCGCCGCCGGCAAGGTCATTATCAACCATCAGGGCGAGCCAAAGAACTGCTGGCTGCCGATGGACCAGATGAGCACTGACAATGACCGCTCCTACTTCAGGGAACACCCGGAATATTATATGTACCTGCATCCGGAAATGCCGAGCTACGAGGCGCTGATGGCGACGCGCGACCGCTTTGTGGGCCGTCACCCCGATCTGAAATTTGTCGGCGCCCACTTTGCCAGCCTGGAATGGAGCGTCGATGCGGCGGCGAAGTTCCTCGACGCCTATCCCAATGCCAATATCGAACTGGCGGCGCGCATCACGCAGATCCAATCACAATCCGTCCAGGATTATGACAAGGTGCGGAACTTCTTCATCAAGTACCAAAACCGCATCATGTACGGTACCGACCTGACGCTCAATCCCGAAGACGATCCGGCAGAGTTCAAAAATGCAGCCCATAACTACTGGCTATCGGACTGGACCTATCTGGCCACCGCTGAAACACGCCACATCGACGATATCCACGCCGACGCAAAAGGCCTTGCCCTGCCGAAGGAAGTGATCGATAAAATATATTATAAGAACGCCGAACGCGAATATACAGACTGACAGGAAACCTCATGACCCGACTGCCCCTTGCGCTTGCCCTCGCGGCAGTTTTGTTTGTGGGTGGTCAGGCACTGGCCGATCCTTTAGCCGCCACAGGTAAATGGACAGCCAATACCCACGGCCAGGCGCTGACTCCGCCAATGGGCTGGAACTCGTGGAACGCCTTTCACACCGAGGTGGACGAAGACAAGGTGCTCGGCGCCGCGCAGGCCCTGGTTGACAGCGGCCTGGCGAAGCTGGGCTATACCTATGTCAATATCGATGACGGCTGGTGGCTGAAACGCCGCACCAGCGATGGCCGCATGCAGATTCGCACGCAGATTTTTCCATCTGCCGAGGTGAAGGGCGACAGCAGTTTCAGGCCGTTCACCGACCGCATCCACGCCATGGGCCTGAAGGCCGGCATATATAGCGATATGGGCCGCAACGCCTGCTCGCAGCGCTTCGATCCGAAGTCACCCAACCTGCCGGAAGGCACGACGGCCGAGCGCGAAGTCGGCCTCTATGGCCACGTCGATCAGGATATAGATCTTTATTTCCGCCAGTGGGGTTTCGATTATATCAAGGTCGATGCCTGCGGCCTGAACTATTACGGGCCCGATGAGGCGGTTATCAAATCGGAAGGTTACCGCCCCTTCCCGCCGATCATCGACCAGAGCGCCATCAATCGCACCGACATTCCACAGGTCCGCGCCCTGTACCAGAGCGTCGCTGACGCCCTGGCCAAAAGTAATCCGGACAACGACTATGTCTTTTCGCTGTGTAACTGGGGCGCGGCCGATGTACGCCAATGGGGCCATGATGTCGGCAATATGTGGCGCACCAGCCAGGACATCACGCCCGACGGGACTCGTATGCTGCACACCTTCGACAGCGCCGCCACGCGCGCGCTTTACGCCCATCCCGGCGCCTGGAACGACCCGGACATGCTGTTCGTCGGCCATGGCGATTTCGATGAAAATCACCTGACAGAGGCGCGGTCGCATTTCAGCCTGTGGGCGATGATCAATGCGCCGCTCATCATCGGTTATGATCTGCGCAAGGCGCCGAAATCGCTGATGGACATCTGGGGCAATGCCGATATCGTGCGCATTAATCAGGACACGGGCGGCCATCAGGCAGTGCTCGAATATATGTCGGATGATGTCGAGATTTTCGTCAAGACCCTGAGCAATGGCGACAAGGCCGTGGCCATTTTCAATAGGGGTCTGGCGCCGGCGAATGTGGCGCTGACAGCGGATCATCTCAAGATGACGGGCACGATAGCATTGACCGATCTGTGGTCCAAGGCCACGCAAAATTTCACCGGCGAAGCCAGCTTCAAGGTGGCGCCGCGTGAAACGCTGGTTTTTGAAGCCAGGGGCGCGCACCAACTGCCCGACGGCCTGTACCTGTCGGAAATCCCCGGCAATATCCACGTCGCCGAGGACGGCGTAATCGTGCCCGAGCCCGACCCGATGGTTCACCGCATGTTATCACCATGGGGCGGCAGTCATGGCGGCGGATCGCGGGCGGCCTATACCGGCTGGGGCGGCGCGCAGGCCGATTCAACGCCGTATGATCAGAACTTGCAGATAGATGGCAAGCCTTTCGCCACCGGCATAGGCATTCTGGCCGGCTCGCGCATGGAAGTGAAAAATGACGGTTTCACACGGTTCGAGGCGCAGGCCGGCGTCGATGACACCACACAGGACCTGAAGGATACGGTGGTGTTTCAGGTCTATGGCGACGGCCAGTTGCTGGTGGAAGCACAAGGCATATATGGCAAGCCGGCGAAGGCACTAACCGCCGACATCTCCGGCGTAAAGGTCATTGAACTGATCGCGCGCACTGATGGTCGCAAAAGCGACCTGCCGCTGATCGTTACCTGGGGCGAGGCATCGCTCAGGAAATAATCAGGCCTTGTGCAGTGTGAAACCCAGCCGATCGGCGGCGTCCCGGATAAAGTCCGGCGCGTCGGCATCGGTGATCAGGGCGTCGATCTCGCTGATGTCTATAATCCGGTGCAGGCAAACCTTGCCGAATTTTGACGAGTCGGTGACGGCGATGACCTGACGCGCCGTCTCGACCATCTTGCGGTTCAGTTGGGCTTCCGGTTCATGGTGCGTGGTGATGCCGCGCTCGACATCGAAACCATCGACACCCAGGAACAGCTTGTCGAGCAACAGCTCATCAAGCGCCGCCACGGTTTGCGCGCCGTAAAAGGCCATGTTCTTACGGCGCAATTCGCCGCCCAGCATGACGATCTTTATCTTTCGTTTCTGCGCTAAGGCCGACAGCACTTCGAAATCATTGGTGACGACGGTGACGTCTTCTTCGTCTGGCAGGAATCGGGCGATTTGCAGCGCCGTGGTGCCCGAATCGAGCATAATCGAATCCCCCGGCTGCACCATAGATGCCGCCAGTCGGCCAATGCGTTCCTTTTCTTCCGGACGACTGGTGCGCTTGGCCTCGATGGGCGGCTCGGCATTGACCGTGACCACTTCGGAAGAAATGGCGCCGCCATAGGCGCGCGTTGCGATGCCGTGCTCTTCCAGATAATGCAGGTCCTTGCGGATGGTCTGCATCGACACACCGAACTGGTCCGACAGCGCCACCACCTGCACACTGCCGCGTGACTTAAGCAGGGCGGTGATTTCGCGGCGGCGCTCTGAGGTATCGCGCGTCAGCTTTACCGAACCTTCGGCCATTTTGTTTTCGGTCCCCGGAACAAGGTTTCGTTTTGATACGCCGCTTATCCCTCAAATGCCGGGCAAATTCAACCTCGGCGATTTGCTGGGGCAGACAATGCCAAAGGACTTAATCAAACCTGTGTCAAATTTGCTTCTTTTTTGTTGCGATTGACATATAAAACGAAAGATAATGTAGACAGAGCAACAAAAGCGTACATAAATCGCAACATAAGGGAATGAGCGCCGCTACGCGCCGTCATATATGGAGACTACACATGCCGACCATACAAATGAAACGCAAATGGCTTAGCGGCAGCGCCGCGCTGATCGCCCTGACAGCCGCTTCCCACGTCAGCGCCCAGGATGCCCCGGTTACCGATCCGGCCACAGCCGAAGCCACCCAGGAAATCGTCGTTGTCGGGGTGCGGGCGAGCGTCGCCCGCGCCGTCAAGCTGAAGCGCGATGCGACGACGGTGCAGGATTCGATCAGCGCGCTTGAACTGGGGATGTTCCCGGATGATAACGTCGCGGATTCTCTCAGCCATATTACCGGCGTGTCGATTTCGCGCACGGCCGGCGGCGAGGGCCAGAAAGTCAGTGTCCGTGGCCTGGGGCCGGAATATACCCTTTCCACCTTCAACGGCCGGATTCTGGCCACCGACGGCGCCGGCCGCGACTTCGCCTATGACGTGCTGCCATCCGACGTCATCAGCGGCGCCGATGTCATAAAGGGTGCGGAGGCCTCGCTGACCGAAGGCGCGATTGGCGGACTGATCAATCTGCGCTCGGCCAGCCCGTTCGACAAGCGCGGCCAGCACGGTATCGTCCGCATCGAAGGCGATCGCAACCAGATGTCCGAACTCGACGGCAAGAAGTTTTCCGGCGTCTACAGCAACACCTTCGCCGGCGACAAGCTGGGCGTGCTGCTAGGCGTCGTTCTGGAACAGCGCGACGACCGTACCGATGAAGCCGGCAATGACGGCGGCTGGACGCGCAATCCGGTGCCCGGCACCGACTGGTCCGGCAATGCCTGGGGCGGCAATATCGATCCGAACGGCAATGGTGAACTCGATCCGGACGAATATGGCCTGATCGGTCTGGGCCAGTTCCGCGTCGGGTCTATCCTTGAGCAAAAGAAACGCAGCGCCTTTACGGCGAAGGTTGAATGGCGGCCAAACGACAATTTCCGCCTGGTGGTCGATGGCCTGACAACCAAACTCGACTCCCCGCAGGTCGGCTATCAACAATCCTTCTATCCGCTATTTGCGCCCGATCGCTGGTCCAATATGGTAATCAAAAACGGGATTGTCACCAGTTTCGATATGGATAATCCCGATCCGGAACTGCGCATGAATCCGGAGCTGCTTAACCAGACCTCATACCGCGTCGTGGAAACGCAGCTATTTGGCGCCAACGCCGAATGGCGGGTCAGCGATACCCTTAGTCTGACCGGCGACATTTATCGCTCGACGTCTTCACGTCATTCCGGCGGACAGGACAGCTATGTCGTGCTGCGCATGAATCAGCCCAATACAACTCATATCGAACTGACCGGCGCCTATGTGCCAAGCGTCACCGTTAATCTGGACGATGGTCGCGATCTCGCCAGCGGCCTGGCCAATGGTCAATTTACGGATTCGGATTTCAACACGCACTATTTCTCGCTGGAAGGCGACAATATCGATGACGAAATCAACGGCGCCTCGTTCGCGGGTAAATGGGCCGTCGGCAAGTCTTGGTTCGAAAGCCTGCAATTCGGCGTCACCTATACGGATCGCAAGAAATCGCGCGACCTGATCAATAATTCACTGACCGGCGGCGCCGACTATTATTCCGGCGATTATGCGATCAATGTTGGCGATCTCGGCGGCAATGTGATTTCGCACAGCTTTACGCTGCCCAACTTCATGAGCGAAGTGAGCGGTAATTTCCCGCGCACCTTCCTGTCGTTCGATGTGCCCGGCTATGAGCAGGCGCTGGCCGCCTATGACGGCCATCTGCGCCCCGATGGCGAACCCTACGAATATGCCGCGGCGGCGCCGGTTTGGAATCCGCTGCAAAGCTACCGCGTCGGCGAAAAGACCTGGGCCGGCTACGTCCAGGCCAACCTCTCCGGCGAGCGCTGGAGCGGCAATGTTGGCCTGCGGGTCGTCCAGACACAAACCACCGCCCAGGCATGGGATGCGAAAATTCTCGACATTATCGAGAACGGCGCCTTCAATTATACGGCCGTTTACGCCGATCCGACCTCGGTGACGCAGGACAGCGAATATACCTATTGGCTGCCCTCGGCCAACCTCAACTACCGCCTCACCGAAACCTTGCGCCTGCGTCTGGGCGCCGCCCGCACCATGGCGCGGCCTTCGGTCGAAATGCTGGCGCCGACCAACACCACCGAAAGCGTTTCATGGGGTGAATTCACCCAGATCTATGGCGGCAATGCCGACCTGACACCCTATTCGGCTGACCAGTTCGATGCCTCGCTGGAATGGTATTTCAACAAGAACTCGATCCTCAATTTCGCCGTCTTCCATAAACATATCAAGGATCAGATCACCAGCAGCTGGGAGCCGGGTCAGGATATCGGCGTGGCCGGATATCTGTTCAATGTCAGCCGCCCGATCAATGGCGACTATGCCAAGGTCAGCGGCCTGGAAATCGGCCTTCAGCATTTTCTCGAAAACGGTTTGGGGGTGCGTGCGCAATATACCCGTAACTGGTCCCAGAGTTTTGTGGGTGATGAAGAACGCCCGCTCGAAGGCATTGCCCCATCCGTCTATTCCCTTGGTCTGTTCTACGATCACGGCCCCATCTCTCTTAGCCTGAGCGGTGATCATACAGACGGCTTCGTTACAGCGACCAATGTTCTGGGCGCTGGCTATAATGAGCAGGCAGATCCCATCACCTGGGTGACGGCGCATGCCTCTTACAAGATCAACGCGCATCTCGATGTCACGCTTGAAGGGCAAAATCTGCTCGATGAAGCCAATACTTACAGCATAAATGGCAATCCGTTGCTGCCGCAGGGCTATTACCGTTATGGCGCTTCGTACAAGCTGGGCTTCAGCTACCGTTTCTAGACACCGGAAGCCGCTCCCTCTTCTGCCTGAAGGCCCGTCTGGTATTCCGGGCGGGCTTTTTTGTTGCGAGAACCGTTGCAAAGCGGGTCAATCCCCGGCATGGCTCCCATACCCAAAGAGGAGATTTTTACATGACTATTAAAAGACTAGATCCCGGCAAACGCATGAGCCAGGCCGTCATTCATAACGGCATCGCCTATCTGGCTGGCCAGGTTGGCGCGCCGGACACATCGCTGACCGAACAGACCACCGCGGTCCTGGCGCAGATCGATGCCCTGCTGGCTGAGGCCGGCACTGACAAGTCGCGTCTGCTCACGGCCACCATCTGGCTGGCCGACATGGCCGATTTCGCCGCCATGAATGCTGTCTGGGACGCCTGGGTCGATCCGGCCAATCCGCCGGCCCGCGCCACTGGTGAAGTCAAGCTTGCCACGCCGGACTATCGCGTCGAAATCATCGTCACCGCCGCGCTGGCCTGATGAAAGCAAAGCGCGTGGTTCATCCGCGCGCTTTGCTTACGCGCTGTTAACGAGCCGTAGCGCAAGCGTGATACCAATCTTATGCCGAAGCGTATATGATGAGTCTTCAATAAGGAGCCCGTCATGTCAGAACTTAACGTTCCCGCCCGGCACACCCCGCTGACGAAACATGCCCCCTTCCGGCCACCTTTTCATCCCAACGCACCCGAACCAGAAAGCCTTTACCCAGGCGTGTGGGACTGGACGCCACGCGCTGATGCCGTTTGGCAGGCGGCGGAAGCCCGCAACGCACCGCTTAAGGCCAGGCGTCCCCTCGGCGGTTCGGAAGGCATTCCTGATACACAGCCTGACACGAACGACCTGCTCAACATAACCCTTACTGTTATCGCAGGCCTAAGCCTTGGTGTCGTGATCACCACCGCGTTGAGGGTCATTCTTCCGCCTAATTAGATAACTCACGCGTGACTAGGTGGGATTTTGCGACAAGGTGATGGCGACATTGTACAGAAAGTCGCCATTTTCGTGCATGCGCTTATCGGCCAGACGCAGGGCTTCAGCGATCCGCTCGGGCGGCGCAGGGTGACGCTCATCCTTGAGCCAGCGCTCGATCGAGCTTTCCGATACCCCGGTTGCTTCCGAAATCTGGCGCGCCAGCGATCCGCGAGGGTCCGTGCGCCAGGCCAGGTCAGCGATACGGGCAAATTCGAGCGGCGTCAGCAGAGACTTACGCGTTGTGCGGGCAGGTTTTGTCGGTTCGGTCATGTCAGTCTCTTGAGGGGTACGCTATGATGGATCAGAAATACGATTTCACGGTTTCACCATGCACTACTTTAGGGGGCTCGGTAAAGAAGGGACCCGCAAGTGCGCGCCATTGCTCGAAATTATCACTGTTACGGAAGGTGATCATGTGATGATCAACCGTTTCCCATAAGACCCGCAATTTATAGACACCCGGCGTTTCAATCAGTTTTTCCAGGGCCATGCCATGGCAGCCATCGGATTTCTTGAAATACGGCGCGGCAAGGGCTACAGCCGCCTCGAAATCGGCGGACCTGGCCGGATCAATCGTCAGGGTGGCGATTTCGGTAATCATGTCTGGCTCCTGAGTTTGGCAAATGATGCGAACTCTATGTCACGGGGTGCCCGCAACCTCAAGATGCCTTATCACAGCCTTATATAGCCAGGGTCTGATCGCCAGCGTGACTTTATCCGCCAGTGACTAAAGTATGAGGTCTGATGAGGAGGACCCCATGGCTGATTTTGATCTCAAGACCGAGCAGAATGTAGGCGCCCCGCAACACGACAGCGGCGACGGCACACATCCGGCCGATGTAGCGCATGGCAGCGGGCAAAGTGATCCTTTTCCGCCGGAAGGTACGGATGAGAAGATCATTTCCCCCGTAAAAACAGGTCAGGACGCTATCAGTGAAGAAGACAGCGTGAAAGCGACAAAAGCCGCCCTGGCTTATGATAGTCATGAGGTTAAGGGCGCGGGCCTGATGGAGATTATCAGCGCCTTTGTGACAAGCTTCCTGACCGGCTTCTTCCGGACCACGCCGACAAAGACGTGTTTACGCGCAGATAAGAAAATGCGCGAAGAACTGGATGAAGATCAGATTGATTCCATGATAGATGACAGCTTTCCGGCCAGCGACCCACCCAGCAGCTACTGACGCAAAATATATAAAGCGGCTCTATACCGGGCCGCTTTTTAATCCGCGCAATAAAAAACCAGAGAGGTGAAAGGATGACATGCGTCAAACCGTTCGTCTCTCTGGCTTTTTTATTGTCATTGAGAAATCTCGCTGACAATAAACCTGTACTGAACGTGCCATAAGGAAAAAAGCCGGCCTCACGTCGTTTCTCATAAAATACCAATAAGGCCTAGCTGGCAATATAAGCGCCCTTGTGACCAATGACGATACCCGCCTTATCAAAGGCCAATTTAATCCGCCGGTGAAATTCACGACCTACCCGCCAGCGTTCATGTGGCGTTGTCGTGATGCGCGCCTTTATCAAGGCGCCAAAATCTGCCAGCATGTCGACGCCCATGACTTCGATGGGCTCAATAATCAAAGGCTTCCATTCCGGTTCAGATTGCAAGGCCGCGCCGGTTTCCCCGATAAGCCTTATAGCGGCATCAATATCGCTGGCCAGGGTGACAGGAAGGTCGAAAACATAACGCGAGAAGCTTTTTGTCAGGTTATGGATGATTTGCGCCTCGCCATAGGGAAAGACATGCAGTGTCCCGTCAAAATCGCGCAGCGAGATGTATCGCAAGGTCATTTCCTCTACCTCGCCCGTGCTGTTGCCGATGGTGACGACATCGCCAATAGCCACCACATCTTCGATCAGCAGGAAAAATCCTGTGAAAAAATCCTTCACCAAAGTTTGGGCGCCGAACCCTACGGCAATGCCAACCACCCCGGCGCCAGCCAGCAGAGGCGCGATCTGCACGCCTAACTGGCTAAGGATGGTCATGATGCCAATGACCAGAATAACAGCCTGGAGTGTGCGGCGGATAATAGGGCCCAACGTATCGATCTGGGCGCCGCGGCGCAGATCGCGCCGTGTCCGCAACTTGAGCCGGCCCAGCGAATAGCTGATGAACAATCCGGAGGCCTCAAAGGCGACAGCCGTGATTACAAGTACGATTAACAGGGTTAGAAGCGTGTGAGACAACTGGCTGGCGAAGCCGGCAGACATCCAGGCGAAGACATCCACCCCCCAAACGGCGCCGATCATGACAAGCGCAATCAGAATAAGCACAAGCGCGACGCTACTGCGGGTAATGCGCAGAGCCTTCTGAATCGCCTTTCTGCCCGCAGTACCATCATGGCCAGGGATACGCCCAACCAGGTAACACAGCCCGGCGTTCAATGCCCAGATCGCCACCCCGCACACTATGACAATTACAGCCGCTATGCCTAAGTTTAAGACGATCGCCTGAGAACTAAGCATCAGCAGATGGCTCCACTGTGCCTTGAAACCGGCAATCAGATGTTCGCTCAGTGTGGGATCCCAGGCATGTTTGGCGACAGGCCCAGCCATCATACAGCCTCGCAGGCTTTTACACGCTGAAGGGCAGCTTCGGCCCCTTGCTGACCCGTCACAGTGAACTGGCGCCCCTCCATCTGATTATAGGCTGTGAAGAAATGGATGATTTCATCGACATGGTGCGGATGAAGGTCATCAATGTCTCGCATTTCGACCGGATTATAACCTGTTTCGACAACGCCCAGAAACCGGTCATTGCTGACGGTCTTATCATCTTCTGTCTGTTCTGCGATCAGGACGCCGATCAGCCTTACTGTTACCACAGTGCCCAGGACGAGCGGTCCTTCGCCCAGTATAAGGACATCGAGCGGGTCACCATCGCCGCCATGTGTGCCGGGTATAAAACCGAAATTACCGGGAAATACCGACCCGGCCGGCAAAAGTTTTACCACCTGAAAAATACCGGTCTTGGCATCATATTTATATTTAGCGCGGCTGCCCCGCGGCGTATCAATAACCACATGAATACGGCCGGAATGATCAGTGGCGGGGAGTTGGGTGTAGTCAGCCATGTTGCCCATCTGCGACATTTGAATGTCTACCATGCGGACGGGGTGATAAGTTTAAAAACAGGGTGCGTGCCGGCAATCATAAGAAGCCCATAAATGTTATGGCAGGTCAGGGCTCCGTTTTGACGTATCACGACGGGATTATTACAAGGACTTAATTACGGCCGAGTGATGCCTCCGGCCCGGTACTTTTAATAATATGTTGCGGCCCGATCAGTTTGCCCATGACCTTAATAGCCGGATCATGAAATTCCGCCCCCTTGTCACTGGCGCACAGGTCTTCCAGTACCCAGGGACGGATGTTCAGTTCAAACAGATCTATTACGCTTTTAAGCACGCAGGCTTCGGTTGCAATACCGGCAATGAATACTTCGCGCACACCCCAGGTTTTCAAACGCACCAGCAAGGGCTCTGTCACACAGCTATAGATAGGTCTGTTAATGAGGACGGCGCCTTCCCTTGGCTGAAGCGCCAGCTCGGTTTCCGGGCTTTTCGGCGCCATCTTGTCGTAGCCCAGAATCTTGCGGAACGGCGAGGGTTCGGGATTGTAGAATTTCGTAAAAATGACGTGATCGAACTCGTACTGAAGATTCTCCAGCGGTGTAATTATATGTTGCGAATGCGGCGTGACGAAGCCCGTCTGAACGTCGACAACGATAAGTACCTGCGGCGATTCTTCCGACATTTTTCCTCCAAAGCGAACCTATATTGCTCGCGTATAAGGATTCGACGCCAGAGCGGATCAGTATTTTTAGTTTACTGTGATATTTTTGCGGGCCTTTCGCCCGTTTGAACCGCTTTTAGCAAGCGCTTTTCATTCACCAGGTTGAGCAGCGCCGCGGCCGCCCGGGCATCCGCCAACGCCCGGTGATGGTTTACCAGTTCAATATCGAACACGCGGCACAGGTTCGCCAGTCCATAAGAGGCCTGGCCGGGGTAGTATTTGCGCATGGAAGACACCGTACACAGCTTCGGATGGCGGAAACGCCGCTCGAGCCGGCGGAATTCGCTGGCGATGAAACCATGGTCGAAACCGGCATTATGTGCCACGAATATGGCGCCGCCCATAAAGGCCTCGAAGTCATCCGCGATGTCGGCAAAGGTCGGCGCATCACGCACCATGTCGTTGCTGATACCAGTCAGTTGTGTGATGAAATGCGGAATACGTTTTTCCGGATTGATCAGGGAGGACCACTCACCGATAATTTCACCGTGCTGGATCCTGACCGCGCCGATCTCGGTTACCCGGTCATTGGGCGGCCGACCGCCGGTGGTCTCGACATCGACCACAACATAAACCTGGTCCGGATCGGTGCGATAGGTCACCTGGCAGATATCGGCCTCAAAGCCGATATTGCGCAACAAATTCAGCCGCGCCAACTGGTGACGGCGCACACAATCGCCCTCGCCCTTGATCTCGACAAAGCGCACCTGCCCTTCGCGTATCAACACCAGATCGGGAAAGCCATCCCGCAAGGCATAAAAATCTTCAGCCATTTTTTGCAGCAAATCCGCCACGGCCATAACCGGCGCGGCGATGACAAAGCCCGTAATCAGCGCCTCCAACCCCTCGAACCAGTAAAACAGACCGTTGGGCTCACCTTGCTTTTCGCTGATCGTTTTGCGCAGCATGTTCATACCATAACCTGTGCGTATAGCCGCAAGCTTTGCCGCAATCTCGGGCGCGAACCGGCTATGGAAGGTCTTGTCTCTAAGGCTTTGCGGGCGGTAGTCGAATTCAGAACCATATCCGGCGGCGCTGCCGAAAAGCTCATCCCAGAACACCAGTCCGAACAGCACGGGCCATAGACCGTTCTCGGTGTGATGCGCCGCCCAGCCTTGCTTGGCATAGGCCTGAATGGCGGCGAATTCAGCATCACCGCGATAGAGTTCATCGACCTCTATCGTTTCGGCAGAGCGCAGCAATTGTGTATAGACGCCAATACGTTGCTGGCCAAATTTGCGGGCGTAGAAATCGCTGGCGAATATATATTCCTCATCGTGCGCCGGGCTTTGCAACATGGCTTCCAACCGCACCTTGACCTCTTCCGCCGCGCCCAGGCTGTATAGCAGACGCACGCTACGTTCGTGGCTTTCAAAGGCGCCAGAGCGGGCATAGACAGCCAGGGCGGCGGCATTGTCTTTCTGCTTTTCAAACGCCTGACCGATCTGATGCAGCAGGGTATCGCGCAAGGTGATGGCCGGCTCGGCCTGCGGCTGAGGCCAGGCATCGATCGTTTCCGCCAGGGCGCGAAAATCCACCCCCGCTTTCAGTCCGCGCAGATGCCGGGTATAGAAATAACCGGCGCGCGCCTCTTCCAGCGACTCGAAACGCGCCTGATAACTGTCGCGCGCCTTGACCGACACTACCCCGAGATCGCGCAAGGCAAAGCTGGTCATGTTATCGCTCAGTTTGCCGAAATAGAGATAGAGCAGGAAGCCCAGCGTTTCCTTGTGTTCAGGCACAAAATGATCTGAACGCAGGAAGCCTGCGGAAAAGCGCTCATAGGGCAGGTTTGTGTGCAGGAAGGCAACCAGCTTCGGCTTGGACCAGCCGCTTTTCACCTCAAGCTGGTGACCGCGGGCCACATCGAGCAGGGCGGGCTTCGGCCGATCTTCCAGGCAGGCGCGATAATCGCTGATATCAATTTCGCGGATAAAGCCGTGAGCGCGCAGCTGATCGAGGCCGCCCCACAGATCGCCGATTTCCTGATAGGCCAGGTCACGCGGCGAAAAGACCGTCTTCTTGCGGTTGCTCATGCGGATATAGAGGCATTGCGCCCACTCATCGAGGGCTTCAAATCTTGCGATGAAGGCCTGTTCCGCGTCACCCAGCATCTGGCCATACACAGACATGATGAAGCCGATCATCTCGCGGAAATGATCCCGATAATAAAGCGGCGGCAGGGTAATGAACTCACGAGGCATGGACATCGTTCTATATATGTTCCCGACAGTACATACAAGAGCAGAGACGGACGCCCGTGATTGTATTCGATTACAATACGTGCTTATCTGCCAGTGATCGCGGCGAAGACCGTGTTTTTACAGGCCGGAAAGATACCATGACTCAATTCATTGCCTCACGCCGTCATACGCTGCTCGGCGCGGGCGCCCTCACACTGACCGCCCTCTCAGGCTGCAAGCCCGCCCCGGCCACTGTACCGGAAGCCAAGACCCAAGGCGCTAAAACGTCCGTGCTGGAAACCTGGCCCGTCGGCGTCCAGCTCTATACCGTCAATGCCGAGCTGGCCAAGGACATTCCCGGCACGCTGAAAGCCGTCAAGACCGCCGGCTATGATGTGGTCGAGACTGCCGGCACCCAAGGAAAAGCCGCCGCCGAATACAAGTCACTGATCGAGGCGGCGGGCCTGAAAATTCGCAGCGCCCATACCAGTATGCCGAAACTGATCGATAATCTCGACAAGGAGATCAGCGAAGCCCTGGCGCTTGGCGCCGAATGGCTGGTCTGCTCCTCCCCGCAAACGCCTGCTCCCTTGCCCGCCGGTGTCGACTGGATCGTCGGCATGATTCAGGCAATGACGGCCGATGCGTGGAAAATGAACGCCGAACACCTCGCGGTCATGGCGCCGGCTGTCGCCAAGGCAGGCCTGAAATTTGCCTGGCACAATCATCCGATGGAATTTACCGATCTCGGCAATGGCCAGACCGGCTACGATATCCTTATGGCCGCCGCCCCGGCCGATCAGCTGCGCGCCGAGCTGGACCTGGGCTGGGTGGCGGTGGCTGGCGCCGATCCGGTAGCCATGATGAAGAAATATGCCGATCGCCTCGACCTGCTGCACGTCAAGGACATGATCAAGGACGCCACCATCCCCGCCGGCTTCCGCTCTACCGAAATCGGCAAGGGCATGATCGACTGGAAGCCCGTCTTCGCGGCTGCGCAGGACTTGGGTGTGAAGAGTTACTTCATCGAGCAGGAACCGCCCTATCTCAAGCCGGTGATTGAATCCCTGACCGAAAGCCGCGCCTATATCTCGGCACTCTAACGCCGATAAGTCAGGTTCAGCGTGACCATCCGGCTGGTGTCGAAATTGACCGTGCCGTCATTGCCGCGCTGAATCTGGATTGCCGTATCGAAAACGTTATCGACACGCAGGCCCAAGCTGACCCGCGGCGTAAACGGGTAATCCAGCGCCACATTTAACTTGCTGTAAGCCTTTAACGGCAGGGCGTTGAGATCATCCTCAAAGCTCTGCCCCTCGAACAGCCAGTCGGCGCGCCAACCGATCTTGGCCATCTGACCTATGGCGCCGATTGATGCACTGTAATCCGGCGCCTGGGCCGGGCGCTTACCATTGACCGTGGCATCCGCCTGACCGACGCGGGCATGGGTAGCGGTCACAGCGGCATTGAGCGCCAGGGTATCGCTGACTGTGTATTGCGCCTGCGCCTCCAGCCCATAGGCGCGGATTTCTCCGACATTCCGCCGCTGGCGGTAAGCCCCGCCGGCGGGGATAAAGCCGGCGACCGGGAAGGTGGCCGGTCCTATCCCTAGCGTGACATTGGTGATCGGATCGCTGACGACATTGGAGAAGATATCGGCATCGAGATTCAGGCGCTTACCCGTTCGCCGCCAGCCAATTTCGCCGCCGGTTAGCGTTTCCGGCTTGAGATCGGCATTCGCCTCGGTGACATCGTTACCGACTCGGAACGGCCGGTAAAGTTCATTCAGACTTGGCGGCCGGAAACCGCTATAGATCGCCGCGCGCACGGCATTTTCCGACGACACCTGATACGCCAAACCGAGCCGGCCGGAGCCGACCGTTTGTTGTTTCGACGGCAGATCGAGATCGAGCACTGACAGACCGGTTGTCAAATCGCGCTCTAAGCGGTGCGCGCCGGACGTCTGCCAGTCATCGATCCGCGCGGCGCCGGTCAGCGTCCAGCGGGCGATCGTGCGCGTACCCTGGGCATAGACGCCGGCGAGGGTGTTTTCGCCGCCAGAGACGCGATAGCGTGTCGCCGCGCCCGACATATAGCGGTAATATTCGCGTGACTCGCCCTGACCAGTGCGGGCGTCGACACCGATTTCCCATTCGGAAACAGGGGTATGATGACGGATAGCGGCGCTGAAACCATCACCATTGGCCGGTGTCTTGACCTGATCATTGGCCAGCGCCGTGCCGCTGCGTCCCGGCAGCACCGATACCGAGCGATTGGCAAGATCACTGTCCTTGTGCCAGATTTGCAGACGGTAGCCGAGCGCCCCATTGGTCGGTTGGCGGGTCCAGGCCAGGCTGATCTGATCGCCCTTGCTGCGCGCCGTCGCCCCTTTCAGGCCGGTTTCACGGATACTGTCATACCCCCCGCCCAATATAGACAGCTCCCCATCTGCCACCGCCCACTGACCATTGATCAACAGGCTTCGGTCGCGGCCATGGGTCGCCACATCGGCCGCGCCGCGCTGGCTGCCGCGTACCGGCACATCCCCTTCCAGAGTCTGGTCGGTCAGGTTGACGCCAATGTGCTGGCCCATGGCGAACCCAGCCTGAAGCCCGCCGCCGCCATGATCGTCGATACGGGCATCAACATAAGGATGCAGGGCTTGCGGCGGCGTCAGCGACAGATCGACCACGCCGGTCAGCGCGCCTGCACCATAGGCCCCGCCGCCCGCGCCGCGCACCACGTGGGCGCTGGCCAGACCTTCCGAGGGAATACCGGCCCAGATCACCCAGCCGCCGAAAGGATCGTTCTGCGGGATGCCGTCGAGCGTTACCAAGGCCCGCCCGGCCCCCGAAGGAGCGATGGCGCGCAAGGACATGCCCTGCACGGTCGGGTTGGCGGTCAGGCTGGAGGAACGGCGGAACAGGGCGGCCTGCGCCGATTGCTTCAGGGTCTGGTCAAGCGATGCGCCGCGTTTCAGGTCATCGCCTGTCAGATCAACCCGGCTGAACACCGCGTCACCGCTATAGGCGGGGAAGCGCTGGCCATGGATGATGATTTCAACCGGTGGCGCCACAGGGGTTTCCGCGTGAGCCGAAACCGCCATGACAGCCAGCAGGCTAATTCCGAGAAAGCGAACAGCCACAATATAACTCCACAAAAGCGCCGGCTTGTCTTTGCGGGAATAAAATAAGAAATCCAGCTTTATTCGTCAGGCACGGTGTTTCAACGGCGCCCTGGCGATCAGGTTGGAAAAGGCGGCGGCCGGCATGGCCTTGCCGAACAGATAGCCCTGCATGGTGTGGACTCCCGCCGCTTTCAGATGGCTATGCTGGCTGGTGGTCTCAATCCCCTCCGCCGTCACCTGCATGCCAAAGGCGCGGCCGATGCCGGTCACTGCCTGGATGATGGCCAGAGCCTCCAGGGCGGCGCGGGGTTCACCATCCAGCGCCATGACGAATTCGCGGTCGATCTTGATCTTGTCGAACGGGAAACGATGCAGGGCGGTCAGCGACGAATAGC
>CAMLIY010000037.1 GCA_946480125.1 uncultured Asticcacaulis sp. | reverse complement strand
CATGTGCGCAAGGTGACTCAAGCGGCCCGTACAGAAACCTATACGGTCCCGGCCGTTTATAATGATGTACCCAGGCAGCGCATCATCGGTGAGCCTCAGCCCGTTTGGCGTGAAGTCATCTGTGGCAAGAATACCTCTGCGCAAAAAGTCATGGAAGTGCAGCGCGCCTTGGCGGCCAGGGGATATAATCCCGGGCCGATTGATGGTCAGCTCGGTAAACAGACGGTGACGGCCATGCAGCAATTCCAGGCTGATAACGGTTTGCCGCAAGGACAGCCTTCGGTTGAGGCCGTGCAGGCGCTCGGCGTGCCATTGATCCCGCTGCACGACTAAGACCATCAAAGCGCATGGTTTTTTAATATCGGCCCGCCTTAGGCTATACCTCAGTCAGTGTTTGGAGGGCGTCAGGTGTTCGATCTCAATAGTCTTGATTTATTTATGGGATACTGGTCCGGGGAAAGCGTAGTATGCCCCAATCCATGGACCCGGAGCGGGCCGAATCGCGGACGCTGGGGATTTCGCTTTGATAATGCCCGCAAAAATGTGATTTTTGATTATGAGCAAAGCGGGCCGGATGGTTCGGGGTTCGATGGTCATGGCGTCTTTTGTGCCGATCCTGATTCCGAAAATCTGTGCGGGTTCTGGTTTGATGACCGGGGGTTCCCGCCATTCAATCCCTTACGCGGTCAATGGGTCGATAATCGACTGATTCTGCTCAATCAAACGCCGCGCGGACAAGGACGCTGGACACTTTATACGGAAAACAAGCAACTGCACTATGCTATAGAAAGCTGTTTGCCGGGACAGGATACCTATGTCGATGTATTGCGCGGCAATTATCACCTTACCTAGGATGGCGTTGATATCGCCTTGTTTTGCAAGGCTTTCAATCAGGCTGACGGGGCGAATTTGCCCTGTCCATGGATAATTTGTGGAGGGTATCTGTGGGTTTGGCTATCGCCAGCGCGTCAAATACGGTCTAGACTCCGCCGGCTGGTCTCGTACCCCGAAACCAGCGGCAGACGACAAGCGAATGACGAGGATGACTGTGAGCACCAGATTATACGATACCGCCTGGGTCAGTGTTGAGGGCATAGAGCATCCGCTTCAGGTGCAGAAAGATCGCCGCAATCCGGCGGCTTTTATCGTGGGCGACTATTCATATGATATCGACGGACGGCCTCTGGCGTCGCAGGGGCCATTGGCCTTGCAGGCGACAGCGCCGAAAATCCTCAATCTGCACAGTCTCCAATCTGCCAGAGAGGCTGGCCTTCGCATTAATGTCGATGTTGGCGCGGCCTATCCGGAGCCCCGCGAATTCCTCAGCTAAAAGGCGCCGATCTGCTTGAGGCTGGCCACGCCTTCGCGGCCGACGATGAGATGATCATGTATAGTGATCTTGAGCGGCTTGCCGGCGGCCACGATCTGCTTGGTCATGTCGATATCACCCTGGCTTGGCATGGGATCGCCACTTGGGTGATTATGGATCACCATTATTCAACAGTAAGGCCTTGTAACTTAATAATATTTTTCGCACCTGTCGAAAACTGGTGGCGGTTTTTGGTGTCTGTGACAGGGTTTGTTGAAGCCTCACTGACTTTAGCGGGGCTGATCCACGAAAGGCCACCACATCTTTTGAATTGGATTAGTCGCAATCTGAAACCAGTAAAAACTGTCGGCAAATCCCATCATTGAGCTGTCACGATACTTGGTTTTCCGCGAAATGGCCTGAGTCGCCAGATGAACTTAGCTGAAGGCATTCAGGCTCATAACCTGAAGGTCGTCAGCTCAAACAACGTACGGCGCAGCCAAATCTGGACTCCAAAACTAAAATTAAAGAGATTTCAAAGTTATTTGCCCGAAAGCGGCGGCGTTTATGTCCGAATGAGCCGCTCGAACGAACTCAGCATTGGCTGGCATTAGAAGGCGACGTCGCGGCGGACGAACGGCGGAAGCGAATCAGTGATAACGTCACCAGCTTTTTAGTCTGCAGGGTTAGTTTGGCATTTGCCGGCATAGGATGGAACGGCTGAAATAAGTGAAGACCGTTGATACGGATTGATCTTTGACTTTGGGCACTTGTATGTCTTCGGAAAACGAAAGACTATCCGTGTACATGGCAAACTCTGATCGAAATCCTGTCACCATTTATGACGTCGCAAAGCACGCGGGCGTGTCGCCTATGACTGTTTCGCGTGTGGTCAACAAAAACACCAATGTCAGCGAAGCTATGCGGACGCGGGTGCTTGCATCCTTGAAGGCCCTCGATTACAGCGTCAATTTTGCCGCGCAATCCACACGCGCCGGCATTACCAAGATCAAACTGGGCATTCTTTACTCCGAACTGTCCGCCCATTATCTGAACGAAGTCCTGGTGGGCAGTCTGGAACAAACGTCCCGGCTCGGCTGCCAACTGATTCTGGAACGTTTTGACGATGACCAGTCTGAAAGGCAGGCTATAAGCCAACTCATCAAACAAGGCGTGGACGGGATCATTCTGCCGCCGCCGCTTTGTGATTCCGAAGCCTTAATCCGTCTGCTGCAAAACGAGAATATTCAGGTGCTTTCCCTGGCGTCCGCGACGCCGCTCGAAGATGTATCGGCCGTGCGTATCGACGATTTTGAAGCTTCGGTTGCCATGACGCGCTACCTGATCAAGCTGGGGCATCGTCGTATTGCCTTCGTCAAGGGGCATCAAAGGCACACCTCTTCGCTGGTCAGGTTCTATGGATATTCCACGGCGCTCCAAAATGCCGGTATTACCATCGATGAGGCGCTCGTGGCGCCAGGCCTTTATACCTATCAATCCGGTGTGGAGGCCGCGCAATACCTGCTCCGCCGGATGGAGCGGCCGACCGCCATCTTCGCCTCCAATGACGACATGGCCGCGGGCGTTCTGGGTGTTGCTCATGGTATGCAACTGCGCATTCCGGAAGACCTGAGCGTCGTCGGTTTCGATGATACATTGATCGCAACCGCCACCTGGCCGACCATCACAACTATACATCAGCCTATCGGCGCGATGGGAAGAGCCGCCGTTTCCACCCTGGTCGACCGGATCAGGGACAAAAGATCTGCCAAGGCATCGCGCCCCGAACACGAACTCATGAAGTTCACCCTGATGGAGCGTGGGTCTACAGGCCCCGCGCCGGAAGATTCCGCCTTCAGTATCGGCATTCTGCGCCGTTAAGCCTGACCGATCGGCCAGCCATGTCAGCAGCTTGACGGAACCTGTCATCCTGTGTACGTCTATTTGTGATATCGATATCAATAATAATGCGGCATAGCCACAGATGAGGAACGGGATGGATATGAACGCGATCGAACCGCAGCATATCATTGAGCGTGACAGAATGCACACGATCCGGATTGAACTGGCCGCGCACTGTCTGGACGCCAAATCAAAGAGGGCCAACGCATGATTTCGCGCCGTCAGGTCATCGCCACATTGGTTGCCGGGCTGGGGACTGCCGCAAAAGCAGAGAGCCGGTCAGCAGAACCGCTCTATTCGGTCACCTCGCCTGACGGCCGCGCTGTCCTGACACTGAGGATGGGGCGCCCGCCGGAATGGACTGTGCGCTATGACGGAAAATCCATCCTTCTAAGTTCCCAACTTGGCCTGTGGCTGGCGGAGGAAAAACTGCTTGGCGCGGATGCTCAATTCCTGGGCGTCGACAGGCAAACGCATCGGGGCGACTGGTCCCCGCCGTTTGGCGTATCCGATACCTATAGTGACAATCATAATGAACTGATCCTGCACCTCAAGGACGGTCCGATCCATTTCGATATCATCGCGCGTGCCTATGACAGCGGCGTGGCGGTACGATACAGGCTGATTACCGCAAATGGCGCCAAGGGCCTCCGGTTCATGGGGGAGAGAACGCAGTTCTGTTTCCCCGATGACTCCGTTCTTTATTCGAGCCGTGACGAGGGGGAGTATCAGGTGTCGCGCCAGGCCAATATGGCGCCGCTGGTTCATCCGGAGTTGGCCGCTGCCTCGGACAAGGGCGATTTCGCCGATGTGCCGGTAATGGTCGATGCACAAAATGGCATCTACGCCCTGCTGAGTGAATCCGATCGTTTGCATTATCCGCGCCTGATGCTGAAGAGCCAGATATCCAATGAGCGCGGGGGGCTGATGAGCTACCTGATGCGGTATCCGGGGCGGGCGACCGGTTGGGGCGGACCGGGGGATACGCCGGAAGCGGCCGAATTCGACATCGATATCGGGCAGGAAACGCCGTGGCGTGTGCTTCTGTTAGCCGACAGTCCGGCCAGGCTGATTGAGCAGGGGCCCCTCATACCCACCCTGGCGTCGCCAAACCTGCTGGGTGATGTGTCCTGGGTCAAACCGGGACGCGCCATCCGTATTCGCCAGCCCTATTCCACCGCGAAGTCGCTGGAGGTCGTTGATTTCGCCGAAAAGCACAGATTCGAATATGTCGAATATGACGCGCACTGGTATGGCGACGGCACGGATGCGTCCGACCCGACCCGTTCGATAGCCGAACTCGACCTGCCGCGCATTATCGCCTATGCGCGCGCCAAAGGCATCGGCATGATCCTGTATATCGACCGGGTTGCGGTCACTAAAGCGCTCGACGCCATGTGCAGGCTCTATCAAGGCTGGGGCGTTGCCGGTGTCAAGCTCGGCTTCATGTGGGAAGGACGGCAGAGCGATAACGACTTCATCTTCAATGTCGTGAAGGCGTTCGGCGAGCATGGCATGATCGTCAACCTCCATGATAACCTGCGGCCGGCGGGTCTGGAGCGGACCCTGCCCAATTATCTGGCGCTGGAAGGTGTGCGCGGAAACGAGCAATTCCCGCCGGCGCGGCACAATGTTATCCTGGCCTATACGCGGGCGATTGCGGGACCGATCGACTATACCATCTGTTACGCCAACGAAAAGAACCAGACGACCAACGCCCATCAGTTGGCCCTGGCGGCGATCTATTATAACCCGCTGCTCTTCCTTTACTGGTACGACACGCCGGATAAGTATCTGGATAAATCCGACCCCAGGTATCCCTGGCCGGAACTGGCCTGGTTCGATGCCTGTCCGACCACCTGGGACGAAAGCCACGCGCTTGCTGGTGAAATCGAAAACTACGTGGTCGTGGCGCGGCGGCATGGCAAGCGCTGGTTTCTCGGCGCCCTGACCAATGAAAATTCGCGCCATGTGAAAATCGGCCTGGGTTTCCTTGGTAAGGGAAAATGGACCGCCCAGGTGTTCCGTGATGGAGAACTGACCCATCCGGCTTATCTCACTCCGGTCGTCATCGAAACGCGTTCTGTGGATGCCGGCATGAGCCTGACGCTGGACCTGAACGCCGCCGGCGGTCAGGCGATATTGTTTACGCTTGAGGAGACCTGAATGCGCATTTTTCTGACAACCCTGGCTCTGTTCGCAACACCGGTCCTGGCGCAGCCGCCTGCCGGCGCGTGGGTGCCCGATCAGGGCGATGGCGCCTATATCAACCCCATCCTGAACGGCGATTATTCCGACCCGGACGTGGTGCGGGTAGGCGACGATTATTATCTGACCGCCTCCAGCTTCACTAACATGCCCGGTTTGCCGATCCTGCATTCAAAGGATCTGATCAACTGGACGATCATCGGCCACGCGCTGACGCGCCTGCCGCCCGATGGCCATTTCAGCGCGCCCCGGCGCGGTGGCGGCGTATGGGCGCCCGCGATTCGGCACCATGACGGCAAGTTCCTGATCTACTACCCTGATCCTGACTACGGCATCTTCGTTGTCACGGCCTCGGACCCGGTCGGGCCGTGGTCGTCGCCCGTCCTTGTCGATGACACGCGTGGCGCCATCGACCCGGCGCCCTTCTGGGATGACGACGGGAGCGGTTATCTGGTCTTCGCCTATGCCGGCTCCAGAGCCGGTATAAATAACGTGATTGATCTGAAGCGGCTGAGCGCCGACGGTACGCGGACGGAGGGCGAGGCGACCCGCATCATTGATGCCGCCAAACTCCCGCCCGTAGAGACATCCCAGGGACGGCTGAACTGGCAGACGACCGAAGGTCCCAAACTCTACAAACGCAACGGCTTTTATTACATCTTCGCGCCGTCCGGCGGAGTCAAGAGTGGCTGGCAGGGCGTCTTCCGCGCCAAGTCGCTTACCGGTCCCTATGAGGGCCGGGATGTGCTCGACCAGGGGCAGACGGCGATAAACGGCCCCCACCAGGGCGCGTGGGTCGATACGCCCTCCGGCGAGGACTGGTTCGTGCACTTCCAGGATACGGATTCCTACGGCCGCCGCGTCTGGCTCGAACCCATGATCTGGGGCAAGCACGGCGATATAGAGGACTGGCCCGTCATCGGCGATCGTCAGAAAGGACAAACTTTCGGCGTTCCGGTCATGCGGCACAAAAAGCCGGACCTGCCTCAACAGCCGATGGCGATACCTGTCGCCAATGACGCATTCGATGCCGGTTACCACCTCGGCTGGCAATGGTCGGCGAATCCTGGCGAGGGTTGGACGGACCCGACCGCCAAAGGCGTTTTGCGGCTGAATTCGGTTTCATCGTCCGCCAACCTGTGGGAAGCGCCAAATCTGCTGACCCAGAAGCTGCCGGCGCTGGCCTTCTCGGCGACCACCCGGATCAATTTCCAGCCAAAGGCGGTTGGCGAACGCGCCGGTCTACTGGTGTTGGGTTATGACTATGGCTGGATCGGTATGGAGAACACAAGCGGCGGTATCCGACTGGTCATGGTCACGCGCCCGAAGTCTAATTTCAATGGCGAAGAGACCACGGACGTCGCGCCGCTAAGGATTCAAGGGCCGGTCTGGTTGCGTATAACTTTCGAGCCGATAAGCAGTGATGATCCTGGCCCCAATGTGATCAAGGCCTGGCCGCGCCTGCTTTCGACCCATGCCAGGGTCACCTTCAGCTACAGCATCGACGGCGTAACATTTGCGGCCCTGGGGCCGGTTATGACGACAACGCCTGGCCGGTGGGTGGGGGCGCAGATCGGCATTTTCGCCCAGGCGGCCTCAGGAACCCCTGCCTTCACCGCCACGAAGTCAGGCTTTACCGACTTCGACGACTTCCGGATAACAAAGTAAGCGCGTTGTTCCGTCGCCCGGATAATCTCTATCGCTCCTATTGAGGTATATGTGTCACGCATTTCCAGCAACGATCAGACCGTCACAATACACGATGTCGCCCGGCATGCCGGAGTCTCTTCGATGACCGTTTCGCGCGTTATCAATCAGAACGTCAAAGTCAGTGAGCCTTTACGGGCGAAGGTCATGGCGTCGATCAAGGCGTTGAACTATTCGATGAACATGGCGGCGCGTTCAACCCGGTCAGGCATGGGCGGCGTGCGCATCGGGGTGCTGTACTCCAACCCGTCATCCTCCTATCTTAACGAGGTTATGCTGGGCGGGCTGGAGCAATCGAGCCGGCTGGGCTGCCAGTTGATCCTTGAAAAATGCGGCGGACTGGCCTCGCAGAAGGCAGCCATGAAGCGGCTGCTCGATGCCGGCGTCGATGGCGTTATCCTGCCGCCGCCGCTTTGCGACAGCCCGGCCACGGTGCAGATGCTAACCAGAGCCGGCATTCCGGTGCTGGCACTGGCAACCGCCAAACCGCTTGAGGCCGTGTCGGCGGTCCGCATCGATGACTATCAGGGCGCCCTGACCATGACGCGTTACCTGATCAGGCTGGGCCACACCAGGATAGGCTTTATCAAGGGCGATCCGACGCACACGCCGACCGGACTGCGTTATGAAGGATTTCTCGCCGCACTGAAGGAGGCCGGGATCGAGTTCAATAGCAAGTGGGTGGCGGAGGGGCTGTTCACTTACCGGTCTGGTCTCGACGCGGGGCGCGCCTTGCTGGACGGCGAGGACCGGCCGACGGCGATCTTCGCTAGCAATGATGATATGGCGGCGGCTGTCGTCGCCGTGGCTCATGGCAAGCATATCCGCATTCCCGAAGACCTGTCCGTTTGCGGCTTCGACGATACGCCGGTCGCCAGCACGATCTGGCCGGAATTGACGACCATCCATCAGCCGATTGTCGCTATGGGGCGGACCTCGGTATCGACCATATTCGAGAAAATCAAGGCGTCAAAGAGCGGGGCCGAGATTGAACCTGTCCATCATCTGATGAAATTCACCCTGATGGAACGCGGTTCAACCGGCAAAGCGCCCTAAAAGGCAAATGCCAAGGTTTCTTCGAGGGACCACAGACGGGCGGCGCCACGGACGCCGGATGAATCTCCCCATTTGGCGGGGACGATTCTGGCGCTCCACGCATCTGAAAAAACACGGTTGGCGATGATACCCGGCGTGTGTTCATAGATTTCGGAAATGTTCGACAGGCCGCCGCCAATAACGATCGTATCCGGATCGATGATATTGCATACCGTGGCGATCGCGCGGCCAATCCGCTCGATCAAATGATCCAGGGCAAGCCGGGCTTCTATCTGGCCTCCGCGTGCCTGTTCGATAATCTGTTCCGCGGTCAGGCTGTTGCGGGATTGTTCGAGATAGTCGCGTTGCAGGCCGGTTCCCGAAATCCATTGTTCAAGGCATCCGCGTTGCCCGCAATAGCAAGCGGGGCCAGGCAACTCTCTTTCCGTTGGCCATGGCAGGGGATTATGGCCCCATTCGCCGCCAATGGCATTGTGGCCTTCAAGGAGCTTGTTCTCCACCACCACGCCGCCCCCACAGCCGGTGCCGAGGATCAGGCCCAGGCAGACCCGTGAACCGGCGCCGGCGCCATCGATCGCTTCTGACAATGCAAAGCAGTTGGCGTCATTCGCCATGCGGACCTCACGGCCGAAGGCGGCGCTCAGGTCTTCACGGAAGCGGCGACCGTTCAGATAAAGCGAATTGGAATTGCGCATCACGCCGGTGGTCGGGGAGATGGAACCCGGCGTGCCGATGCCGATCGTGCCCTGTGCTCCGATCTCACATTCAACCCTGCTAACCAGATCACGAACCGTCACGATAGCCGCTTTATAATCACCGGGATTGTCCAGCCGAACGCGGCTGAGTATCTGGCCATTGCGGTCAAGGGCGGCGGCTTCGATCTTGGTGCCGCCGAAATCAATACCGATTTGAATCACCAGTAAGGCTCCCAGGTACGCGAAAGCCGCATCAGCGCTTCGAGGTAAAAATAGTCGCCCCAAAGGCAGCGTTCATTTACGCCTATTCCCTTGGGCATGTGGTAAACTGCGCCGGCGACCAGGCCTTCGGTCGGGTCGTCTTCGGTTAGAGCGTAGGACTCAATCAGGCTGACCATCATGGTTTCCGCTTCACGCTCATACCGCGACCGGCGCGGATCAAGAAGCGGAAGCTGGCGCGCAATTTCAAGCAGCCCGCAGATGGCGATGGCGGCGGCCGAGGTATCCCGCTCCGTTGCATTATCCGTGAAGATCAGATCCCAGCAACAGACGCCATCGGCCGGCAAACGGGCGAGGAAATAGTCGGAGAGTTTCGTGCTGAGTTCAATCAACGCGGCATCGCGGTTATAACGGTAGACCAGCGGGAAGCCATACATGCCCCAGGCCTGACCGCGCGCCCAGCAGGAGGTATCGCTATAACCCTGGTGCGTGGTGCCGTAGCGGGGGGCGCCGGTCCTTGGGTCCATGTAGAAGGTATGGTAAGTCGAGCTATCATCGCGGACAATATATTTGGCCGCTTGCTGGATATGGCTGTCGGCAGCGTTGCGGTATGCCGGGTTTCCCGTTTCTTCCGACGCCCAGTAAAGCAACGGGAGATTGAGGTTGCAGTCGATGATCATCCGGCCGCTCTCTTCCGGATCACTGAGATTGCCCCAGGCCTGAATGATACCCGCCATCGGCAGATATCGCCGCAGAAGCCTGTCAGCCGCCTTGAGCGCACTGGTCCGGGCGAGGCTGTTCCCTGTCAGTTTGTGGGCCGCGACGCATGATAACGAGTAGAGAAAGCCGAGGTCGTGATGATCGGTATTGATCTGATTATCAATGCGGTGGGCAAAGCTCCGGATCTGTCGTTCCGCCGCCTGATAAAAGGCGTCGTCATCGCTCAGCTCGTAGGCAAGCCAAAGCGCGCCGGTCCAGAACCCATTGGTCCATTCGGAATTGTCCATTGCGGCATATGTCCCCTCGATAGAGGAGGGCGCCGGGAATGCGTCAGTAAATTTGGGAAGCTGCCTTTTCAAACGGGCAACGGCGATATCAATAGCCGTGGCAATTATCGGACTTAAATCACGCATGTTTTGTTCAAGGTTATGGCGGGACATTCAGGATGCCTCGCCTTGGGGATTGAGGGGGATGTCCTGATTCGGGTGAAGGTCAATCCGACGGTCGGTTGACAGGCTGAACCACGACCAGATCCAGAAAACGAAGGCGAGCGCGCCGATGCACAAATAGGTGTGGGCAAAGCCGATGTGGTCATAGGCGCGGCCGGCCAGTGGAGACAGGATCGATATGCCGAGCGAATGGCCGAAACTGACACCCACCATATAAACCGTCGATGCCAGACGAGACGCGAAGTGATTGGCGATGTATTTGAAGTTGGCGACGACCAGGATCGGTAATTCGACCGAATGCAGCATCTTCATGGCAGAGATGGCGACAGGGCCTGACACCAGGCCTGAACCGGTAATGCGGAAAATCATTATCCCGGAGGCAAGCAGCAAGGACCGCTTAATGCCGACGCGTTGAACGATCCAGGGAGCGATGAACAGCCCGCCGGCTTCGACGAATATCTGCGCGGAATTGAGCCGCCCGAACATGGTTCGTCCGACGGCCGGGTCAACGAATTGCGATGCGTAATAGGCCGGGAACTGCTGATCAAAAACGAGATACAGGTTCGTGACCCCAAGAATCAGGACCATATAGCCCCAGAATTTCGGCATTTTCAGCAGGGCCAGCGAGTCGGCTATCCGGAATGCCTTCGAGCCGTCCTGGGCCTGGCTTTCCTGCGCGGGTTTCAGGAGACAGATAAGCGGCAGGAGCACAAGGCCCGCCGCCGACGCCAGAGCGAAATTGATCATCGGATTGATGTTGAACAAGGTGCCCGAAAAGAAAGCGGCGCAGGCAAAGCCGATCGAACCCCAGAGGCGCACCCGGCTGAATTCAAAGCCGTGATGGCGCCCCAGGCGGTCCGTGTAGGATTCAAGCGCAAAGCTGCCGGCGATGAAGGTCAGGCCGAGATAGGCGCCGCCGCATATCGCGCCCAGCAACAGATGGCTGCGCAACAGGGGCGCATAAACTTGCGTGAAGAACGGGCCGCATCCGACGACCATCAGGGCCAGGAACCACAGCACGTATTTCCGCATCCCGATCCTGTCGGACACGTAGCCGTAAATCGGCTGGGAAATCATGGCGGCGATGAAATTCGCGGAAAAGACGATGCCGGCCTGCTCACCGGTGAGATGCAGGGGGCCTTTGAACCAGATGGACAAAAGCGAAATGCTCATCGCCTGCGCAAAGAAATACGCGAACATGAACATGGACAGCAGGATATATACCGTTCGCCTGCCGCTCTGGGGCTGTTTCAAAAACGCGGAAAGCATTTACAGGCAGCCTTGCGCGAGGCTTAGTATGAAAGGCTGTGTTGGGTGGTCACGCATTGGAAAGTCCCTGCAATTATCCGCGTCCTGATCTTGCGCGGGCGTTTGTGATATCGATATCAGGAATGATCCGGATTGTCATCATGTTTTACATTTCTATTGAAAAGACATGCCAGCCCGGACGCCGGTCTATTTATAAGTAACGCTTTTGACATAATCCCCGATGTCTAGGACGCCTGGGGCGGGACCGGTAATCTTCTTACCGGCAATCGTGACATTATCGATCAGGATGTTGCGAATGGGCCGATCGGCCGAATAGCCCTTGATGACCGAAGCCGAGGGCGAGCCAAGCCCCGTATAGCTGATATTGCGCAGGGTAATGTTCTCGATGCCCCGGCCGGGCGAGGTGTTGTATTTGGCGTTGAACAGCACCCGCAGGCTGAAGAGTTTGCCTTCCTCGATTCGCTCGACGCGCCAGTTCTCGAAGGTGATGTCACGCACCAGGTTGTCGTCCCCCACCATCAGGCCGATCGCCCCTTCGTAATCGGGTTCATCTTCGTCATGGTCCAGAACGTCGATATTGCTGAAGGTGGCGCGCTCGATAACCTCCGGGTCGGGATGGGCCGGTGAGGGGGTATTGCCGTGGATGCCGATCATGACGGCATGGGCGACATCCGCCCAAAGGGTTGAATCCCTGACCACGATGTCGCGTGTATTGCCCCAGATATCCCAACGGTGATTGTAGAGCGTGATCGAATCGTCAGACGTGCGGATGAAGGCACCGGAGATGGTGACGCGCTCACAGCCAAAATGGCCCAGGCCGTCCGACCATTGCCCGCCCCCGATGGTGCGAATATTCAGCTCTTCCACATCCTGCGATGTGATGCAGCGCATGGTGCCGTGAGGTTGGTTGATAAAAATCGGGCCATCGATCGAGATGTTATGCGAATTCCGGATTTCCATCATGTCGGCGCCGTCGAACAGGCCGTCCGAAATGACTTTGACATTTTCGGCGTTGTCGATGATCAGCGGCTTTTTCAGGATGGCCGAGCCGTCGATATAGACCGTCGTATTCGAGTGCAGCCGGAAATCGCCGTCATAAATGCCAGGGCCGAAATAAACGACCGACTGGGACAGGTCCGGCGTAATTTCGGCGCCGATGTCATAGCTGTCCTTTACGACAGGCGTCACCGGTAGGCCGGTCCGGATGGCGTGCGTGAACAGGTGCAGATTGTGCAGCCGGTCGTTATCGAATTCGATGCTGAGGTTTTCCGGCCGTGTCAGGGTGAAGTAGACGATGCCGTCTTTGGTTGAAGATTTAATTCCCCTGGAGGTCGGACGTATATCCACCCTGGAAAAAAGCCCGTTGTTCTTTTGAACGGCAATCTCGACCGTGCCCGTGAAGTTGAAATAGACCATCGAGGCGTCTTTCTGCGGCTTATCCCAATCGACCTTGACGTTGTATTCGTACAGATCCTGCCATACGCCGCCCGGAATGCGCACGCGGACGGTGTAATCGTCATTGTGATGATCGTAGCGGATCGGCTGGGGAAAGGCGAAGACCTGCACGGCGTTGGCACTATCGGCGCACGCAGGCGACGCCACGTAAAGCAGGGGAGCAAGGACAAGTGCGAATAATGGGCCGTGTTTCAACATGATCCTATGTCCTGCGTATTGGTCCCGGCGAGCATAAATGAGCGACGGGATTTTGTTAATTTATGGTATCGATATCAACTAGCGGGCATTATGTCACGCGTCATTTGCCAATTTCATGGCTTCCATCCATTGAATGCCAGCGTGGGTGTCATAAACGGTTCCTGTTATCCATAACATTGGAAAATAATTTTAATATATATAACATCAATATGTTACGCTCGGAAATTTCAAATGACAGCGTTGCCATTTTTAATAAATCGCCAAAAAAACGTGTCCAAATTGCATCATTTCCAATCGGAATTCATGTCGCCCGATTGACCTTTCCACATGGCGCGTGTAATTCCTGACGCCACTGATATCGATATCACAATTGTTGTTTCGCTGTCGGTCTATTTGGGGATTCGCCATTATGGCGACCATCTTCCAGCAGAAAGGGCCGGGAAACGGCTCGATAACAGCGATAAGCAAAAATAAAACGGAGGAAAGTGAACATGAAAAAATCTTACCATTTGTGCGTTTGCGTTTCAGGACTGGCACTCACCCTGGCGCTCGGCGCCGGTGCCGCGGGCGCACAGGATGCAACGCCCGCCGCAGAACCGGCAGCGTCTGATACGGTTGTGGTGGTGACGGGCCTCCGAAAGAGCATGCAGTCGTCTGCCCAGATTAAGAAAAACACGCAGGAAATCGTCGATTCGGTAAATGCGGAAGACATCGGTAAGCTGCCCGATCCGAACGTCGCCGACTCGCTGGCCCGTATCCCGGGCGTCCAGCTCTACCGCTATGCCGGTGAGGGATCTTCACCTTCCGGCATCGGTAACGGCGTCTCCATTCGCGGTCTGCAAGGCCAGACGCGCTCCGAATACAACGGTCGCTCTTTCTATACGGCCGGCCAACGCGACTACAGCCTCGATAACGCTCTGCCGGAACTCGTCTCGGGCCTTGACGTCTTCAAGAACCCCTCGGCGGAACATATCGAAGGCGCCATCGGTGGCCTGGTCAATATCCGCACCGCCCATCCGTTTGACAATAAGGGACGCGTGATCGTCGCCAGCGCCAAGGCCAACTATTATGATTTCGACGGAACGGCGAAGCCGACCCTGTTTGGCGAATATTCGGACCGCTGGCAAACCTCGAACGGCGAGATCGGTTTCCTCGTCGCCGCCGGTTATCAGGAGAGCGCCTTTCGTAACGACGCCATGAACATCAATACCTGGACGCCGCGGACGACGGTGACCAATGGCGACGGCTCCACGAGCCTTGTCGGTGCGACGCCGAACCCCGACGGCCAGAACCAGGCGCTTATTTCGACGCCGAATGACTTTCTGCTGTTCCATAACGAGCACGGCGGCCGGACACGTTACGGCATCAATACCGCGCTGCAATACCGCAACGAAAAGCTCGAAGCCTATATCGACGCGGACTATACCTATTACGAATATAACCAGCCCTACTACTTCCTGTTCCCGACTCTGCCGGGCAATGCCACAGTGTCGAATCTGGTGACGCGTCCGGTCGATATGACCTATAATCCGGTCTACAACTATCCGAATACTGGTCTTGTTTCCGGCCAGGAATTCGTCAGCGGCACCTATCACGGTGTCATGCCGACGACGACGAGTGGACGTAGCTGGACCGACTATACGACCGGTGAAGTGGCGGCCGGCCTGAAGTATCATGTCAGTGAGAAGCTGCTTCTGAGCGCTGATGCGCAATATGTTCAGGCGCGCCGTTTCTACAATGAAAACGCCGTCAATGCCGCGCCGATCGCCGGCCTGACTTGGGACGAGACGCGCGACTTCAGCGATCTGGAGCATCCGGTCGTGACCCTGGCTGGCCCCTCGCTGTCGGACGCCAATAACTGGCAGCTCACAACGGCCACGATCGCCCGACAGGAAACCAAGGATCATGGCGTCGCCATCCGCGGCGATCTGAAATACAATATCGACGCGGGGCCGCTGGCCGATATCAAGGCCGGCCTGCGCTATGCGGACCAGACCTCGACCTTTAACGGCATCAGCAATACATATGCCATCAAGGACGCGGCCGGTAATCCGATCCTGCTGTCGGCCACGCCGTCGGTCGATCAGTCGGACACCAACTGGATGCGTGGCACTTACGGCTTCCAGGGCGGGGTCGCTATGTTTGACCGCGATGCCCTTGAAAATGCCAGCCGCCTGGCCGCCGTTTTCCCGAATGCGACCCGGAACGGCGCCTATAACGGCGCCCAGCCTTCGCTTTCGGACAATTATCAATTCCCGTTGCTGAACTACTTCCAGTCGGTTGAAAAGACGAGCGCAGCCTACTTGGTCGGTGATCTTGATTTCAGCGTCGCCTCCATCCCGGTCAAGGGCAATGTTGGCATGCGTATCGTCAAGACCGAAAGCACGGCCGCCGCTTATCAGTTGAAGTCAGGCTATGCCGCTCTCGATGCGCAGGCCGACATCAGTTGCCAGAACACCAGTTCGACATCCACCGTGGTTTGCGCGGCCGGCACGACAACAACTGATCTGGATCTGATCAAATCGAAGAACGAATATACCGACACCCTGCCATCGCTTAACCTGACGGCCTATCTCCAGCCCAGCCTGCTTCTGCGCTTCGGTTATTCAAAAGGTATCTCGCGCGTCGGCCTGGGCAGCCTGAACCCAAAGGTAACCGTCAACAGCTACTACCTGAATCAAAGCCCGAATACGCCGATCCTGGGCGAAGCGAGCGCTGGCAATCCGGACCTGCAACCTCAACGCGGCACCAATTATGACCTGTCGCTTGAGAAGTATTTCGGATCAACCGGCTATATTTACGGCACGGTTTTCAAGAAGGACGTCACGGGTTTCGTCAGCACGGTCGCTGGTCTTGAAGCGGTGGCTGGCTATTCGCGGCAACTGCTGGTGTCGCGGCCTGTCAACGGCCTGAGCGGCGAAATCGACGGCTATGAATTGGGCGGCCAATCCTTCCTGACCTTCCTGCCGGGCTTCTGGTCGAATTTCGGTGTCCAGGCGAACTTTGCGCACCAGAATGCGACGAACGATGTCAATCTCGGCTCCGCGACCGTGCCGCGTATCGTCAATGTGCCGCTCGAATTCCAGTCAAAAAACAGCTACAATCTGGTCGGCTTCTACGAAGACGGTACGTTGACGGCGCGCGTCGCCTATAATTACCGCTCCGATTATCTGCGCGGCATCAATGGCGGCGGCGGCCTGCCCAATTACGACCTGATCACGCCGGGCTATGGGACACTGGACGCGTCCTTGAGCATCAAGCTGAGCAAGCAGCTCAACCTGACCTTTGAAGGCTCGAACCTGACCAATTCGGCGCCGGATCGCTGGGCCGGCAATGGTGTGCCGCGTCTGTTGTACCAGTATGATCGCCGGTACGCCGTCTCGGTTCGTTACCGTTTCGGTTCGTAACTCTGAATATTCGTTCGTGTTCGGGCGGTGGCTTCAATGGCCGCCGCCCGAACATTTTGCGCTATTGTAATACAATTTAAGAATGTTTAGATTGTAAACCGGCGCAATGACCGGATGGAGGATCTGTTCATGCGTGTTTCTCAAAGGCCCGGGCACCTATTCGAGTCTGGCCTATTTGCGCTGCTTTCCCTTCGACAAGCTGAAAATAGATCGCTCTTTCATTACGGACCTGACCACCTCGCCGGAGAACTTGGCGATCGTTCGGGCAATTATCGGTTTGGGCAAGAGTTTCGGTGCCATCGTGACCGCTGAAGGCGTCGAAACGGAAGAGCAATACGCCTGCCTGGCAGAAGAAGGCTGTGACCAAGCGCAAGGATTTTGGCTCGGTCGGCCGACAAGTGCCGAAGAGTTACTGGACTTTCAGTTTGATCGTCGCAAATCCATGCGTGCAATTCGAAAGGCGAAGCCCTAGCTTACGATTGAGCCTTTCGACTTGAACGCCCTCCCGCGCGCAGATAGGTCACCGGTCCCACGTGCCGAGGGCACCCGAGCGAATAGGCCGATTGATTTTGGCCTTTAGCCCATGCGGCACTCGACGATATCGGACAGGCCCTGCCCACGAACATCGAAAAGGGAAACGATCAACTGCCTGGTCAAAAGCGTTCGGCTTTGCAATTGGCGTGACCAAATATCCAGACCTCGGCCGATTAATGCCGTTCCGCGTCTCGCTTAATGCCTTTCGTCAATGAGAACAAAGAGGGGAGCGATCACGGTGACTAATCCGCCTAAATGTGAATATCCTTCGGCGCCGCATATTGTGTCGATAATCCAAGATCGCGCGCAGCCTTCATGTTGAGGATTTGCACGATCTCCGGCGCGGCTTCGGCAACAAAAAAGGGCCTGCCATCGATGTCATAGTGATAGCCGCCAACATCGAACATCGCCGGATTGGTGCGGTTCTTGAAAACCAGACGCGGTTCATCGCTCTCGCGGAATAAGACCCAGGCGCTGGCGTATAATCGGATTGCCATGAC
>CAMLIY010000036.1 GCA_946480125.1 uncultured Asticcacaulis sp. | reverse complement strand
GCCGCAACCGGCGTAATAGGCATTATAATGGGCGGCGTGGGTTTGCCAGTAATGCTGGTGATAGTCTTCAGCCGGATAAAAGGGCAGGCCGGTCTGGGTTGATTTCACCACAAGCGTATAAATCGGCTTGTTCAGTTGCTTGCCGACCGCGGTCCTGGAATTGACCGCTGCGGCATATTGCGCATCCGAGAAGGTGAAAATGGCGGTACGGTAATTATCGCCGCCGTCGCAGATCACGCGGGCCTTGGTCGTCGGGTCGGTTGAATGCCAGTAGGTATCGAGCAACTGGTCGTAGCTCACCTGATCCGGATCGTAAGTCACTTCCACCGCTTCAACATGACCCGTGCCGCCCCTGACCACATCCTCGTAGCTGGGATTCTTCACAGAGCCGCCCATGAAGCCGGCGCGGGTATTGGTCACGCCTTTGACGTGATCGAAGGCTTTCTGGGTGCTCCAGAAGCAGCCGCCACCGAAGACGGCCACCTGGGTCGGAGCCGCGAAAACAGTGCCGGCGAAACTTAAGCCCATAATACTTGTCACAAAAAGTCGTCTCAACATATCAGGCTCCTAAGCGGGGATGAATTTGAGAGCCACGCCATTATTGCAGTACCGCTTGCCGGTGGGCCGGGGCCCATCATCGAACAGGTGGCCTTGATGGCCGCCACAGCGGGCGCAATGATATTCTGTGCGCGGAATACCAATAGCGAGGTCGGTCTTGGTTTGCAGATGGCCGGGTATGGCGCGGAAAAAGCTTGGCCAGCCGGTCCCTGAATCGTACTTGGTATCCGAGTTGAATAGCGGCAGGTCGCAGCCGATACAGGCGAATACGCCTTTGCGGTGCTCATTCAGCAACGGGCTCGTACCCGGACGCTCGGTGGCTTCATGGCGCAACACGTTATAAGCATCGGGCGACAGGCGCTTTTTCCATTCCGCATCGCTAAGTTTGAGCGGCGCTATGGTTTCGGCCTGGCTTTGCGAACAGGCCACGGCTCCCAGGCTGGACAACATGCCAATGCCGGTCAGGGAGAGAAAATGACGGCGTAACATAAGACACTCCGTAAATAACTTACTGAGACTTATACGCTCGAAATCCGTTTTGGGTTACAGGTGTTAACTGTGGCCTTTATAACGCACCCATATACCATTGGTTTTGTAAAGCGGCTGTAAACGCAGTCGTCACATAACTGTCAAATCAGTTACACGTGACTGTCACAGAGCGCGCCTATTGCGCCGTGCATGGCCCTGGCTGTTCGGGGACCAAAAAATTACAAGCACACGCACAAGGTCATTTCATCATGAAAAAATCCCTCGTCATCGGCGCGGCCGTTGCCGCTTTTGCGATGGTTGCCATCGTCTCCGGCGCCTCGGCTCAAAGCTGGGCCGACAACACCACGGTTTCGGGCCGTATGTATGCCGACTTCTCGAACATCAGCAATGAAGTCAACGGCGTCGAGTCGGGCACCAACGGCACGGGCTTCGACATCAAGCGTCTCTATTTCGGTGTTGATCACAAGTTCAATGAAATGTTCTCGGCCAACGTAACCACCGATTTCCAGTATAGCTCGCCGATCAGCTCGACCGAAGTGTACCTGAAGAAGGCCTACCTGCAAGCCAAGTTCTCCGACGCCTTCGTTGTTCGCGTCGGCGCCACAGACCTGCCGTGGATTCCTTACGTCGAAGACATTTACGGCTATCGTTATGTTGAAAAGACCCTGGTCGACCGCGAAGGCCTCGGCACCTCGTCCGACTGGGGTCTGCATGCCTCCGGCAAGCTCGGCCCGATCTTCTCCTACGCTGTGTCCGCGGTTAACGGCGCCGGCTACAAGAACCCCAGCCGTTCCAAGAGCATGGACATCGAAGGCCGTCTGTCGGCCAAGGTTGATCAGTTTAACTTCGCCATCGGTGGTTACACCGGCAAGCTCGGCCAGGATGTTGTCGGCACGGCCACGCCGAACACCGCCAGCCGCTTTGACGCCCTGGCCGCCTTTGTTGGCGACCGCGCCCGCGTCGGCGTTGAATATTTCTCAGCCGACGATTATTCGGCCGCCCTGGTCAAGAATCCGACCCAGAATGACAAGGCGGACGGTTACTCGGTCTTCGGTTCCTACCGTCTGACACCGTCCTATTCGATCTTCGGCAAGGCTGAAAATGTCAACCTGTCGAAGACCCTGAACCCGGATAAGGAAGACAAGTACTACAACGCCGGTATCTCTTACACCGCATTCAAGGGCATCTCCTTCTCGGCGGTTTACAAGCACGATGAGCTGAACGTACCGGGTACGGTTAATACCAAGACGGTCAACAACGAAATCGGCATCTTCACCGAAGTTCGTTACTAGAAGCACTGTTGGCGGGCCGTTGCGTAAGCGCGGCCCGCCTCTGCGATACCCCAGTCTTTTTAAATTCTGCTGGCTGTAACAAAACTGTCGTAAAAAGACGATAGAGCATTGGGCAGCCGCAAACATCCCTTTCCAAGGAGATACGCATGTTCAAGTTTCTGAAAGTCGCCATGGCTGCTGCCGTGATGACCGCATCTTTCGGTTCGGCCGCAATGGCCGCCGATAATATTTCCGGTGCTGGCTCCAGCTTCGCGGCACCGCTCTACGCCAAGTGGGCGGAAGGCTACAAGCGCGCCACCGGCAGCGCACTGAATTATCAAGCCATTGGTTCCGGCGGCGGCATCAAGCAAATTGAAGCCAATACGGTTGATTTCGGCGGTACGGACAAGCCGCTGACCCAGGCTGAGCTTGACAAGTATGGCCTCTACCAGTTTCCGACTGCCGTCGGCGGCGTTGTGCCGGCGATTAACGTTCCGGGCATTGCCTCGGGCAAGATGAAGCTGCCTGGTGCTGTTCTGGCCGATATCTTCCTCGGCAAGATCACCATGTGGAATGATCCCGCCATCGCCAAGTGGAATACGGGCCTGAAGCTGCCGGCCACGCCGATCACCGTCGTTCACCGTTCGGATGGTTCCGGCACCACCTTTATCTTCTCGACCTATCTGTCCATCGCTTCGCCGGAATGGAAGCAAACTGTAGGCGCGTCTGACGCCGTTGAATGGCCGGCCGGCGTCGGTGGTAAAGGCAATGACGGCGTTGCCGCTCTGGTCCGCGCCACCGCGGGTTCGATCGGTTATGTTGAATATGCCTACGTCATGAAGACCGGCATTTCTTACGCTCTGGTCGCTTCGAAGGATGCCACCTGGCCGATGCCAACCGCCGCCAATTTCAAGGCTGCGACCGCCGGCGCTGACTGGGCGAATGCGCCTGGTAACTATCTGATGATTGTCAATCAGCCCGGCGCTAACGCCTGGCCGATTTCGGGCGCCACTTTCGCCCTGGTTCACAAGACGGGCGATGCGGCGCGCATCGGTGCTGTCCTGAAATTCTTCGACTATGGTTTCAAATCGGGTGATTTCTCGGCCAACGAACTCTTCTATGTGCCGCTCCCGGCCAGTGTGAAGACGATGATCCGTAAACAGTGGGCCAGCAACGTGAAGGTTAACGGCGCGCCGGTCTACACTTCGCCTAACCCTTAAGGCCGATAGGCCTGGAATACTCCTGCCTGAACAAAAAGGGCGAGGCTTTGACCATTTGGTTCTACCTCGCCCTGACTTGTGTCTGATATGACGAATGACTATAGGCCATGAGGCCTGCTGCCTAAACCGGGACAAAGAGAACGATGTCTGCTGAAACCAAATCTTCCAGATTCGAAGTGCGCTTCGATCCGACCGATCCAATCTTCCGCTGGGTCTCGTTCGGCGCCGCCACCCTCCTTCTGGTCGTCCTGGGCGCCCTGATTGGTACTTTGATCGTCGGTGGCTGGCCTGCCCTCTCTGAATTCGGTCTCGGTTTCTTCCTGAAATTCAAGCAGTGCCCTGTCGGTAATCACAGCTGGTTCTGCATCGATACGCCGTGGAACCCGGTCACGGATGTCTACAGCGCCACCGCGCCTATCCTCGGCACCATCATCACGTCTTTCCTCGCCCTGCTGGTGGCCCTGCCCATCGCCATCGGCATCGCCATTTTCCTCACCCAGTTCTGCCCGCAAAGCATCGCCCAGCCGATCTCGACCGCCGTCGAGCTTCTGGCCGGCATCCCCTCCATCGTCTACGGCATGTGGGGCCTGTTCGTTTTTGCCCCGTGGTTCGCCAAGACCATACAGACACCGTTGATGATCGCCGCCTCGCAGGACCCGACCTCGTGGTTCGCTAAGATGGTGGCCGGCATTCCCAATGGCGCCAACCTGTTCACCGCCTCGCTGGTCCTCGCCATCATGATCCTGCCCTATATGGCCGCCGTTTTCCGCGAGCTATTTCGCTCCATCCCCGCCCAGGTGCGTGAAGCTGGTTTCGGCCTTGGCGCCACGCCATTCGAAGTCAGCACCGCGGTGATCATTCCTTATGTACAAAAGGGCATGATTGGCGTCGTCATGCTGGGCCTGGGCCGCGCGCTTGGCGAGACCATGGCTGTCACCTTCATCATCGGCAATTCGCATAAGTTCCCCAAGTCCCTGTTCGACTCGTCCTCGACCCTGGCCTCGACCATTGCCAACGAGTTCGCCGAAGCCGCGGACCTGCACCGTTCGGCGCTCATCGCATTGGGTTTGGTCCTGTTTCTGATCACCTTCACAGTACTGGCGATCGCACGCTGGCTGCTGTCGTCGCAACGCTACTAGGAGACCTGGGATGGATCGCGCGCTTCGCCGTAAAATCGCCAACTATGTTTTCATCGGCTTGTGCATTCTTGGCACCCTGGTGGCTCTGGGGGCACTGGCTCTTATCCTGTGGTCTCTGGCCTCGCAGGGTATCGGCGGCATGAACCTGCAAATCTTTACCATGGATACGCCGGCGGCCGGCTCTCCCGGTGGCTTGCGCAATGCGATCGTCGGCTCCATCCTGATGTGCGGTATCGCCATGATCATAGCCATTGTCGTCGGCATCCTGGCCGGCACCTGGCTGGCGGAAATCGGTGGCGACACGCCCTATGGCCATGTGGTGCGCTTCCTGAATGACGTGCTGCTGTCGGCGCCTTCCATCCTGATCGGCCTGTTCGTTTATCAGGTGCTGGTGTCGGGTTCACCGATCGCACTCGGTCACTTTTCCGGCCTGGCCGGCGCGGTAGCCCTGGCCATCCTGGCCACGCCGATCGTGACGCGAACCACCGAAGACATTCTGAACCTCCAGCCGAACGCCCTGCGTGAAGCCGGCATGGCGCTGGGAGCTTCGCAGTTCACCACCATCCGCACCATTATCTGGAAAGCGGCCGGAGCGGGTCTTTTGACCGGCGGTCTGCTGGGCTTTGCCCGTATCTCCGGCGAAACCGCTCCCCTGCTCTTCACGGCGCTTGGCAATCAGTTCTTCACCGCCAATCTCACCGAGTCGATGGAGAGTCTGCCACACGCCATGTATAATTTTGCCCTGACGCCATACGAAGACCTTAACAAGCTGGCCTGGGCCGGCGCGCTTCTGGTGGCCATCGCGGTGCTCGGCGTCAATATCCTTGGTCGCTGGCTTGCCCGTGACAAAAACGCCGGCCACTAGTTTTTCTTTGCTCATTCAACTGAGAACAGTCCCAAGAGAGCACGTTCATGACAACCGACACGACCTCCGCAGATTTTCAAAGCGTTATCGTTCCGCCGCCGGAAGGCAGCCTCGTGCTTGAAATCAAAAAGCTGAACTTCTACTACGGCCAGAACCAGGCGCTGTTCGGTGTTGACCTGCCGGTGAAAAAGAATGCGATTACCGCTCTGATCGGTCCTTCCGGCTGTGGCAAGTCTACTCTGCTGCGCACGATCAACCGCATTTATGATCTCTATCCCGGTCAACGCGCCGAAGGCGAAATCCTGTTCGAAGGCGAAAACCTGGTTGGTCCCAAGGTCGATCTGGCCGCCCTGCGTGCCCGTATCGGCATGGTGTTCCAGAAGCCGACGCCCTTCCCGATGTCGATTTATGACAATGTCGCCTTCGGTGTGCGTCTGCACAGCTCGAAATCCAAATCCGAGCTGGATGAACTGGTCGAAACCTCACTGCGCAAAGCGGCGCTGTGGGATGAAGTGAAGGACAAACTGCACAAGTCGGGGCTGGGTCTTTCCGGCGGTCAGCAGCAGCGCCTGTGCGTGGCGCGCGGTATCGCGGTCAACCCGGAAATCCTGCTGCTCGATGAACCGGCGTCGGCCCTCGATCCGATCTCGACGGCCAAGCTGGAAGATACGCTGGAAGAACTAAAGGCCGACTACACGATCGTCATCGTCACCCATAATCTGCAACAGGCGGCACGTCTGTCGAACTATACGGGCTTCATGTTCCTCGGCAAGATGGTCGAGTTTGGTCCAACCGAAGAATTGTTCGTCAAGCCGAAGGTCGACAAGACCGGCGACTATATCGGTGGCCGTTTCGGGTAATGGGGTTTGGGGTCCGCGACCCCAAGTCTTCTCTCTTTCCAAGAAAAACCCGGTCTAAAGGCCGGGTTTTTCTTGGAATAAGGTAAGGTTATGGGGCCACAGGCCCCAAACCCCATTCATCAATGCACGTACAGCGTCCGCGCATCGCTGTCGAAGGTCGTGCCGTCCGTCCGCGTGGCGCGGATAGAGAGCTTGTGTTCACCGGATTTCAATGAGCCTGCAGGGAACTTGAAATCATATTGAAGTTTTGGCCAGTTGGGATCGTACTTCAGCAGATCCGGCACGCGGAAAGCCTTCGGATCAAGGCCATAACGTGCCCGGGTCACCACCTTGCCATCGATCAGAACATCGACCGCCGTGACGCCTTTCGGATCAGCCGCCGCGCCGTGATAATTACCCGTGTCGTTGCTGCCAATGAATACGCCGCGCTCCGGATGAGCGATATAGGCCTGCGGAAAGAAGGCGCAGGGGGCGCCGGAAATATCGCTCAGGGGATGCATACGCACCTTTGCGGTGTAAAAATCGACGGCCATTTTGTAAGGCGGCAGAGCGACGGCGCGGAAAGGCTCGATATCTTCGAAGTTCTGGCAAAGCTTGGTGTACATCGCCACCTTGTCAGCCTCGTGATAAATGTATGATGGCTCCAGCATGGCCAGCATCACGCCCTTGCCGGCCTGGTTTTTGACCAGGCTCGACATATCCAGGCCCCACTTGTGCCGCGCCACCACGAAGCGCGTCAGTTCATCATTGGGGTCGTCGAGTGTGTAGAAGCGGCGATGGCTGTTGCCCGATCCTGGAAACTCCATATGGACGGCGCTCATATGGCTGTTGGCCGCCCAGACAATATCAGAGCCGAAACGCGCTTTTGCGCGGGCATCGGCGGCGGTGATATCGGGCTCAAGCAACGACCAGTTTTCGTTTTTCAGGATGTTTTGTTCGCGAATGGCATAAGGCAATTCCGCTGAATGCACGAAAGCCCACTGATAGGCCGTGCCGGCGATGCCAATGGCCAGCGCCATAAGGGGGGCCGTGGCGATGACGGCCATGCGCAGGTTCCGCCTGCCTGTAGTCCTGGCGCGACCCATGAAGTTTTCCAACAGATCGGGCACGAAAGGCAACAAGGGGATAAAGGCCATGAAGGGCCAGTGAGGCATGATCTTCTTGTTGAAAATCGTTTGTACGCCGTAGAAGACGAGTATGACGACGAACTGCCAGGCCAGCAGGCTTTCCGGCTTGTCACGATCGCGGATCAGGCCGTTTTTCGCGGCAACCACCATGGCGGTGAAAAAGACCGGCGTCCCCATGGCGAATTGCGTCTCCAGGTAACTGAGGACGCGACCTGGATCGGGTTTGAACTGCGGGCGGTTGAGCACATGGAACTGGATGGCCGGCCAGTCATTGAGGGCGTTATAGATCAGGGAAGGCAGGAGCCCGATCAGGGCGATGCCGGCGGTAATCCAGACGCCGGGTTTCAGCCACAGTTTGCGGCCTTGTGCATTGGCAAGCATGAAGACGACGACGGCCAGACCCGGCGCGAGAAACCGAAAATGCACCAGCAGACCGACTGCGGCGCAAACGCCTGTCAGTACCCACCACTTGAGCCGGTCCTGTTGAATGGCCCGGATCAGGCAGCCAAGCATAAGGGCCATCAGCACCTGCAAAGCGCCTTCAGGATAGAAGACGGTGCCGTTGAGCGACAACGGCGGCAGCAGCAGGGCGATCATCGCCGCCCACAGGGCATTGCGGTGGCTGACTAAAGGCGTCGCCATGAAATAGACGGCGAAGGGCATCATCGTGGCGATGATCAGCGAGACGATGCGTAAGGGCAGGACGTGCCAGCCGAAGACAGACGTCACCAGCCGCGCCAGCCACGGAAAGCCGGCCGGGATATCGGGATAGCCGAGATCGAGATAGGCGCCCGAAACGACAAAATGGCCCTCTTCCCAGATCACATGGCTGATCAGGGCGACATAGAGCTTCCACAAAACCAAAATAGCGCCGAGAATAAAGGTGGCGCGTATCAGGCTTTTGTCGTCGCCGAGGAAAGGTTTTTGCGGCGCCAGCAGCGGGCGTTCGCTATTCAGATCGTAGAATTCAGCCATGATGCCTCCCCAAAGAGGCTTTATAGACGGCGATGGGGAGCCGGGTAAAGACCTTAAGCCGTGACGAGCTGGCGTGTGGCGTTGGAAACAGTGTAATCGGCGGCGACGCGGACATCGCGCAGGTGGCGCACCTGGCGGATCGATTCCTCGTAAAGCGGATGGGCCTTGTAGGCGCGGAAGTCCTCGATCGTGGCGAATTCACCATAGACGATGACGTCGATATCATTGGCGATCTGATCGATTTTTTCGTTGTAGGAAACTTCCAGGAGGGCGGCGTGTTCGATCTGGGTCAAAACCGAAAGGCCGCGATAGATGGCTTCGCGGTCCGCTTCATTAGGGCTGGAAAACATAACAATGTGACGGATCATAAGGCAGCTTTTCGTAACAAATCTAACGATGGCTTCACTTAACCCCTGCGGTTTATCCGTCAAGGGCCGATTTGTCGCAGGTAGCATATCGGCTGTCTTATTCGCCGGTAATACCTTCAGCGTGACCGCAGGCGTCATTATGGACATGGCCTTGTACAGGGCGGCCGCGATGATTGCGCAGATAATTATAGGTATGACCTGTAGCGATAAGCAGGGCGCCTATGACACTCAGAGCGACTTCGATATCACCCAGAGACGGAATAAACGCGGCCGCCGCAAGCAGAAGCAGACCTGTGATGATCGGCACGGAGATTTGCCATTGGCGCCAGACATGCGAGGCGCGAATGGCCCACAGGCTGATCGGTGCGGCGGTGAGCACCAGGGCAGCATGCACCCAACTGCCGGTGAAGGGGGTCAGGGCCGGCAGGAGAATCACCAGAAAGGGCAGAGCCAGGCAATGCACCACGCACAGAGCAGAAAGACCGAGTGAGGCGATATCAAGCCATGTTTTCTTCAGATGCAGCATGGTGGCCTTCCGTACGTCACAGCGGGGCAAATATGTTATAGCATAACTTTTTACAAGGGCGCGGACGAATTTGCGGGATAATTATTTTGGCGGTGAGTCCATTTTTGACTGTTACGTTATAACAAGACAAATTATATATGTCCAGCTGTGATGGGAAAAAGTCTTGCCCGTTTAATAAATCAATTTTAGTTAATCTAACCAATCCGGATGACACGGATATATGGGAGATAATCATGGCGGTGAACGCGCAACAGCGGCTTGCGGACTTGCAGGCGGAACAGGAAGCCCTGCTTTCCGCACCCAATGCGCCGCATCACAGCATGACCGCTCCGGGTAACGGTATCTATCAGCGCTGGCAGCATCCGGTGATCACCGCGGCGCACGTGCCGCTGGAATGGCGTTACGATTTCAACCCTGAGACCAATCCCTTCATGATGGAGCGAATGGGGATCAATGCCACCTTCAATGCCGGGGCGATAAAGTGGCAGGGTAAGTACATCCTTGTCGTGCGCGTCGAAGGCGATGACCGAAAGTCGTTCTTCGCCATCGCCGAGAGCGCCAATGGCGTCGATAATTTCCGCTTCTGGCCGAAGCCGGTCGTTCTGCCACAAACAGATGACTTGGACACCAATGTCTATGACATGCGCCTGACGCAACACGAAGACGGCTGGATCTACGGCCTCTTCTGCACCGAGCGCAAAGACCTGAGCCAACCGGATGATTTGTCGGCCGCGACCGCGCAATGCGGCATTGCCCGCACCAAAGACCTGGTCACCTGGGAACGCCTGCCGGACCTCATCACCCGCTCCGGCCAGCAGCGCAATGTGGTGCTGCATCCGGAGTTTGTTGCCAATGAATCTGGAAAAACCAAATACGCGCTTTATACCCGCCCGCAGGATGGCTTCATCTCGGTCGGCGCCGGTGGTGGTATCGGCTGGGGGCTTTGTGATGACATCACTAAGGCGGTGATCGATAGCGAGATCATTGTCGATAACAAGGCCTATCATACCATCAAGGAAATCAAGAACGGTCAGGGGCCGGCGCCAATCAGGACACCGGAAGGCTGGCTGCATCTGGCCCATGGCGTGCGCAGCACGGCCGCCGGCCTGCGTTATGTGCTTTATATGTTCATGACCGCGCTTGATGAACCCTGGCAGATCATCCATGCGCCAGGCGGGCATTTCATCGCGCCGCAGGGTGAGGAGCGCGTCGGCGATGTGTCGAATGTTACCTTCTCGAACGGCTGGATCGCCGATGACGATGGCAAGGTTTTCATCTATTACGCCTCATCCGATACCCGCCTGCATGTAGCGACCTCGACGGTGGCGCAGCTGGTCGATTATTGCCAAAACACGCCCGCCGATCCGCTGACCTCGGCGGCCTGCGTGCAGCAGCGTATTGATCTTATCGACCGGAATGCCGTTTATCTGGCGGGCAAATGAGCCTGCGCGCCGAAGCCCATGCGGAAGGTTTGCGTCTGCTTGACTGGTGGGTCAGTCATCTGGTCGATGACCGCGGCGGCTTTTACGGCGAGGTCGACGCAGATGACCAGCCCGTGCCTGACGCGGCCAAAAGCATCATTCTCAATACGCGCCTGTTGTGGTTTTTCAGCGCGATGGCCGGATGGTCGGGCGATACGCGCGCGCTAACCCTGGCGAAACGCGCAGCGGATTATATATTTCTGTATTTCCGGGATTCTGGCAATGAAGGTCTCTATTGGCGATTAAGTCCTGATGGCCAACCCGTCGACACACGAAAACAAGCCTATGCGCAAGCCTTCGCGGTCTATGCTTTCGCGGCGTATTATGGTGTTACCGGTGATGCGGAAGCCCTGAGATTTGCGCGCGATTTGCAGGCTCTTATCGAGATTAAATACTGGGATGACGAACGCGGCGGTTATATCGAGGCACTCGATCGGGCGTGGACGCCGTTGGCGGATCAGCGTCTTTCCGAGAAGGACTTGAATGCGCCCAAAACGATGAATACGCATCTGCATGTGTTGGAAGCCTATAGTTGCCTTTATAGGTTAGCGCCGACGGCGGACACGCGTGCGGCCCTGTATCGTATCCTCACTCTGTTTCTCGATCGCTTTGTTGCGTCGGACGGTCATTTGCGCCTGTTCTTCGATATGGCTTGGAACGACCTGACGCGCTCTGTGTCTTATGGTCACGATATCGAGGCAAGCTGGCTGATCTGGGAGGCGGCCGAAGCGCTGGGCGATGAAAATTTACTCGCACGGGCGCGGCCGGTCGTATTGGCACTGGCGGAAACGGCGCGGCGCGAAGGCATGAACGCGGCAGGCGCATTTAGCTACGAAAAGAGCTTTGATGGCCACACGGACCCTGATGGCGAATGGTGGGAGCAGGCCGAAGCTTTGGTCGGCTTCGTTAATGCCTGGCAGATGACCGGCGAGGCGAACTGGCTGGACGCGGCTGAGAAGGTCTGGGCCTACACCGAGGCGCAGTATGGCGCCGGTGGTGCGTCGGAATGGACCTGGTATGCCGCCGTTTCGCCGAAAGATAAAATCTACAAGGCGGGCCAATGGAAATGCCCGTATCATAACGGACGCGCCATGATCGAACTCGATCGCCGGCTCGGCAATGGAATTTGATACCCTTTCTCCTCCCCTGCGGTAGCGGGGGAGGTGGCGGGCTTGTCCCGCCGGAGGGGGCGAACTGGCGGCGGGGTTGCCCCCTCCGTCAGCGACTACGCGCTGACACCTCCCCCGCTATGCAAGGGAGGAGGAACAATTACAGGGGCAGGGAACATGAACTTACAACCGATCGATCTGGCGATTGTCGCGGGGTATATATTGCTCACCGTCGGCCTCGGCTTCTGGGTGGCGAAGCTGTCTTCCGGCAGCATCCAGAGCTATTTCCTGGCCGGCAATAAGCTGCCGTGGTGGGTGCTGGGGCTGTCCAATGCGTCGGGCATGTTCGATGTGGCCGGCACCATGTGGATGGTCGGGCTTCTGGTGGTCTATGGCCTGAAATCGGTCTTCATCCCGTGGCTGTGGCCGGTGTTCAACCAGGTTTTCCTGATGGCCTTTCTGGCGATCTGGCTCCGGCGTTCCGGCAAGCTGACCGGCGCGGAATGGATCAGCTTCCGCTTCGGCGAGGATTTCGGCGCGCGCGCCTCGCACCTGATCAATGTCGTCTTCGCCCTGATCATGGTGGTGGGGATGCTGGCCTTCGGATTCTTGGGCATCGGCAAGCTGGCCGCCGAGTTCATCCCCTACAAATTCTCGGTCAACCCGATGATCAATGACAAGATCTATGGCCTGGTCGTCGTGGCCCTGACCACGGTCTATTCGGTCAAGGGCGGCATGTATTCGGTGGTGATGACCGAGATTTTGCAATTCTTCATCAAGCTGGTCGTCTGCATCGCCATCGCCTGGATCGCCATGTCGCTGGTGACGCCGGAGATGATACGCGCAGTGGTGCCGAAGGGCTGGCATGACATCACCTTCGGCTGGCAACTTGGCCTCGACTGGGCCGGTGTGGCGCGCACTGTGGCGCCTGATCAAAAAGTGGTGGCTAATACGGCCGTATCGGTGATCTCTAAGGAAGGTTATTCGGCCTTCGGAATCTTCTTTATACTGATGACCTTCCAGGGCGTGCTCAAGGCCATGTCGGGCCCGGCGCCGAACTATGACATGCAGCGGCTGTTGTCTGCCAGATCGCCGACAGAGGCGGCCAAGATTTCCGGTTTCGTCAATGTGGTGCTGTTGTTTCCGCGCTATCTGATGATCGCCGGCATGGCGGTGCTGGCCCTGTGCTTCATCGGGCCGCAATGGACGCAGATGCAGGCCGCCGCGGCGGCTTCGGGTCATGCTTTTTCAGGCGATATCGATTCCATCCTGCCGTGGGTGATCCGCACCTATATGCCGCCGGGCCTGATGGGCCTGGCCTTGGCGGGCATGCTTTCGGCCTTCATGGCCACCTATTCGGCCTCGCTCAATGCCGCGCCAGCCTATGTGGTCAATGACATTTACCGCAAATATATCCGGCCGGACGCGCCGCAAAAACGGCTGGTGCAACTGAGCTATATCACCTCCCTGACGTTCGCCATCCTGGGCGCGCTGATCGGCTGGCAACTGACCTCGATCGACGGCATTGTCGGCTGGATCACCACGGGACTTTATGGCGGCTATACGGTGGCCAATGTCATCAAATGGTATTGGTGGCGGCTGAACGGCACGGGCTATGCGGCGAGCATGGCTTTGGGCGTGGCCGTGGCCATGTGGATGGCGGTGTGGAAAGACCCGGTCACCGGCCAGGCGGTCAACGCCCTGGCGGCGTTTCCGTGGCTGTTGCTGGCCTGTCTGGCGGCGGCGGTGATCGGCTCCTACGTCACCAAACCGACCGATATGGAAACGCTCAAGCTGTTCTACAAAAAGACGAGACCGTGGGGGTTCTGGAAGCCGGTTCTGGAGGCTTTGCGTGCCGATGAGCCGGATGTACGGCCCAATCAGGACTTCTGGCGCGATATGTTCAATTCGCTGACCGGCGTGGTGTGGCAGACAGCGATCACCGCCTCTGCGATTTTCCTTATCATCCGCGAAATGGAGCGCTTCTGGCTGGCATTGGGGCTTGTGGTTCTGTGCTCTGTGGTGATGAAATTCACCTGGTGGGACAAGATGCGGGATGAGCCGGTTTAGCCCCCCTTGCGTTGAACTGTAACTGGACTACATACAGTGGAAGCATTCAGGAGCCCTGCCGTGAAAATTGAAATCTGGTCCGATGTCATCTGTCCATTCTGCTATATCGGCAAGGCCAACCTCGAACAGGCTTTGGCGCAGGTGGGCGGTGAAGCGGATATCGTTCATCGCGCCTTTCGCCTGTCACCGGGAGAGCCGGTTATCCCTACTGACCAGATGCTGCAACGCAAATATGGCATGAGCGCCCAGCAGGTAAACGCCAATCAGGCGCAGGTCTCGGCGACCGCTGCCGCCGCCGGACTGGAATTTCATCTCGCCGGTACATTGGCCGGTGACACCACCGATGCCCACCGTCTGATCGCGCTGGCGGGCGGCAAGGGCAAACAGGCGGAAGCCGTAAACGCGCTTTATCGTGCCTATTTCACCGATGGCCGCAATATATTCGACCGCGCCACCCTCCATGAGATCGGCGCCGAACTGGGACTGAGTGCGGCCGATATCGATGCTGCCTTTACGTCTTCCGAGATCGACATGCAGATCGCGCTCGACCAGCGCCAGGCGCAGGCCTATAATGTGCGCGGTGTGCCGTTCGTGGTGGTCGATGGCAAATACGCCGTATCCGGCGCGCAGCCCGTGAGTGCCTTTGTCCAGACCCTCCAGGCCGCGGCTGCCGAAGCCGCCAAAAATCCGGTCATGGAAGGCGATGCCTGCGGCGTAGATGGCTGCGACCCCGCATAAAATAAATACGGCGACTCAATTGGCGAATGGTGCAGCGCGGCCTATATAGGGCGCATAAAACCTCCCCCATACGTCCTGAGCCCGTCGAAAGCGACCGCCTGATGAGTCCTCCCAATTTACAGAATACCCCGATGCCGAAGTCTCAAGGCAAGGCCTCGGAGACGATCGCCTTCCTGAAACCCTATCTCTGGCCGTCTGATCGCGCCGACCTGAAAATTCAGGTGGTGTGGGCGCTGCTGGCTATGCTGGTCGGCAAGTTGCTGACAGTGATTACGCCCTATCTGTTCAAATGGGGCATCAATGCTTTGGGGCCAAAGGCGCCGGGGATTCAGCATCCGGATTTCTGGAGCCTGATCCTGGCCATGCCCCTGCTGATGGTGATTGGCTACGGCATTGCACGTATTTTGTTCAATGTGTTCAATAATATCCGCGACGCCATGTTCGCGGCGGTGGGGCAGCACGCCGTGCGCGGCCTGGCCAATCGGGCCTTCGTCCATCTGCATAATCTCAGCTTGCGCTTCCATCTTCAGCGCCGCACCGGCGGATTGTCACGCGTGATCGAACGCGGCAAGGCGGGGATCGAGACCATTATCCGCCTGACCATGATGGTCGGCATACCGACCATTGTCGAATTCGTTCTCACCGCCGTCATCATCGCCTTCCAGTTTAGCTGGATCTATGTTGCCGTCGTTGCCGCCACGGTCTTCGTCTATGTCTGGTTCTCGATCATCGCCTCCAACTGGCGGATCAGCATCCGCAAGGACATGAACGAGGCCGACTCGGATTCGATGTCCAAGGCGGTCGATTCGCTGCTTAATTTTGAGACCGTCAAATATTTCGGCAATGAGGCGCACGAATCGGCCCGTTATGACCGTGCCACCGCCATGTATGAAAAGGCGGCCATCAAGACCTATACTTCGCTGGCCTGGCTCAATATCGGCCAGACGGTGATCTTCGGCATCGGTATGACCGTGGTGATGGTGCTGTCAGCCTGGGAAGTGTCGCAGGGCAAGCAGTCGATCGGCCACCTGGTCATGATCAACGCCTATATGATGCAGCTCTCCATTCCGCTGAATTTTATCGGCACACTTTACCGCGAAATTTCGACCGGCCTGATCGACATGGAAGCCATGTTCAAGCTGCTCGACGAACCGGCCGAAGTGCTGGATGCGCCCGATGCCGCCGATCTGGTGGTCACGGATGGCGCCGTCAGCTTCAAGGATGTCATCTTCTCCTATGATCCCGACCGCGAAATCCTCAAGGGGGTGTCGTTCGAGATTCCGGCTGGCAAGACGGTCGCCGTGGTAGGGCCTTCGGGCGCCGGTAAATCGACCCTGTCGCGTCTGCTGTTCCGTTTCTATGATGTGAAGGGCGGGTCGATCGAAATCGACGGCCAGGATATCCGCACGGTCAATCAGGCGTCTTTGCGCAAAGCCATCGGCATGGTGCCGCAGGATACCGTGCTGTTTAATGATACGGTCGGCTACAATATCGGATATGGCCGCTACGGTGCCTCACGCGAAGAGATCGAGGATGCCGCCGAAGCCGCGCAGATCGCTGCCTTTATCAGCACCCTGCCGAAAGGTTATGACACCGAGGTCGGGGAGCGCGGCCTCAAGCTTTCCGGCGGTGAAAAGCAACGCGTGGCCATCGCCCGCACGCTTCTGAAAGCGCCGCCGATCCTGATCCTTGATGAGGCGACTTCGGCGCTTGATACCCATACTGAGCGCGAAATCCAGGCCTCGCTTGATGATGTGTCAAAAAACCGCACGACACTTGTGATCGCGCACCGGCTATCCACCGTGGTCGGCGCCGATGAGATACTGGTGCTTAAGGATGGGGTCATCGCCGAGCGTGGCAAGCACGCCGACCTGATGAACCTCAACGGCCTTTATCATTCAATGTGGGAACGCCAGCGCGCCGCAGATGCTGCCCGCGAGACCTTGGCCAAGGTGGCTGCCGAGGTCGAATAATCAGGAGGACGCCGCCAGGGAGTCGGCATTATCGGCGCTGTCCTTGACGACCATTTCACCTGACGCAAAAGAGGCGTCATCGGTGACAGGCGGAAAGACGCTCGAATATTCATCACCCTGGGCCGTGACTTTTTCACCTTTTGGATTACAGCCAGCCACACCCAGGCAAAGGCCCAGAACCAGAAGCGGTGTCACTCTCACATAAATGTCTTTGTGCATAACAAAAATCCCTCTCACAGTCGTGGGAGGGATTTTTGCTTAATTGCTATAGTTAAGCTTTGTCTTTGGACGGGCGGCTTTGTAAAAAGCGCGTAAACCGTCCGGACAGGCTTACATCGACGAAGATGTCGTCGTCGTGGTCGTTGTCGAAGACATAGCGGCGTCCGACATGGCAGCATCGGAAGTCGGGGCCATGGCATCAACGGCCGGCGACGTGACCTCGGTCGAGGTTTCGGTCGTGGTCGACGTGTCAGCCGGCTTCGAACAGGCGGCAACCGACAGCGAAGCGGCGGCGACGGCAGCGATAGCGATGAATTTAAAAGTATTGCGCATAATTGTGATTCCTTCTCACCAAGACGTGATTGACTATGGCGAAGGGGGCATATGGAAGCGCTGTGGCTACAGGGGTGATTTCATAAAAATCTCATAAGGACGCTTATAATGGCTTTATTGCGCCACCCAGCCGCCGTCGATCGACAGGGGCGCGCCATTAATCGCCTTGCCGGCGTCCGAGCACAGGAACACGGCAAGCGCGGTGATATCTTCGACGGAAACGAATTCGCCGGTGGGCTGGGCGGCCAGGATGACCTCCTTGATCACCTGTTCGCGCGTCATGTTGCGCGCCTTCATGGTGTCGGGGATCT
>CAMLIY010000035.1 GCA_946480125.1 uncultured Asticcacaulis sp. | reverse complement strand
CTGTAAACCGCTCGTTAAGATATATGAAAACATCTTATCTCTTCCTGGCTTCCAGTGTAAGGCAAATCACCTCACACTTCGGATCAGTCACACTAAACTGAAGACGGCCCAAAGCCTGAACAAGCGAACGGATAAGAAGATGAGCCTGGATGATCTGTCAACACCGAACCAGAATAACACAGAGAATACCGCTATCGATCCCGTCGCGCCCGCAGATGTGCCGGAATGTGCGCCTCTCGATATGAACCCGCACGACCTGGCCACGCAGCTGGTCGGCAAATTGTGCCATGATTTCATCTCGCCCGCCGGCGCCATCATGTCTGGCCTCGACCTGCTGGAAGACCCGTCGGCCCAGGACATGCGCCAGGAAGCGCTCAACCTGATATCCGCCTCCGCCAAGAAAATGGTGACGCTCGTCCATTTCGCCCGCGTCGCCTTTGGTGCCGCCAGCACGTCCGAAGCCTTTAGTGGGGCGCAGTTGGAAAAGATTCTGGGCGATATGTTCGCCACCATGCGCGCCGAACTCGTTTTTGACATACCGGCCGATGCTCTTTTGCAGAAACCGGCCGCCCGAACCCTGCTCAATCTTGGCCTGCTAGCCGGCAATTCGCTGCCCACCGGCGGCAAGGCGACCCTGACGGCTGTAACGGATGATGATGGCCTGACCCTGACGGCTGATGCCGCTGGTCCGCGCGCCCGTCTCAAGGTCGAAGCGGTGGAGGGTCTCAAGGGCCTGCCCCTGGGCGATGGCCTGAATGGCCAGTGGATTCAGCCGCACTGGTTATGGTCAACGGTAAAGGAAGCCGGCGGCACGCTCGATTTCACAGTCGAGCCCGATCATCTGGTGCTGACGGTCAAGCTGCCGGGTTAAGAAATCTCCTCCCTACGAAGTGGGGAGGATAAGAAAGGCAGTTAATTCGATCCCACCAGCACGACGCCGACCAGTATGGCGACATAGTGCAGTACGGCGCCGGTCAGGACATGACCATGCCAGATGGCGCGGCGGAACTTCAATTTCTTCATGGCGTAGAAAATCGTGCCGACACTATAGGCCACGCCGCCCAGCGCCAGCAGGATCATGGCTGGCAGCGGCACTTCGCGCACCATCGGCTTGATGGCAATGACCACCAGCCAGCCGAGGATCAGGTAGAGAGCGATCCAGAAAGCCTTGCCCCAACCTGAGTGCGCAATACGCCCGGACAGGAACAGCTTGGCCAGGATGCCCAGGGCGGCGAGTGACCACACACTGACGCTCATCCATAAGGCCCAGCCGCCTTTCAGCGCCTGGGTGGTGAAGGGGGTGTAGCTCGCGGCGATCATCAGGAAAATGCCGGCGTGATCGAGGCGGCGCAGGAAGGGCTGCCAGTTCGGATGGGCGAAATTATAGGCGGTCGAAAAAGCCAGCATGACGATCATGCCAATGGCGTAGATGGTGATGGCCGCCACCTTGCCGAGCAGGCCGTGACTGACCGCCAGCCCCAAGGCTACGCCGCCACCGAACAGGGCAAATGTCAGCGCCACGATATGCACGATCAGGTCGGCATGACGCGCCCATTTCGTGGGGTAATGCTGGAGAAATTCAGGAACAAGCTTATTCATATCGGCATTTTACAATCTTGGCAGAAGGGTTCCCAATCATTTTTGCGAGAGCGAAATGACCGGAAATCTAACGTTGACGTAAGCGGAAAAATGAGGCGCTGTAAAGGCGGTAGGCCATCAAGAATAGTGACGGGTTCTTTCGGTCAGACTTGCCACTGTAACCTTGGCGGTTATATATCGCCATGGGCCGCCTTCCGCTCCTGAGATATAAGCAATGACCTCCCCGAAAACTACCCTTACGCCGGCGCTTGTTGGTCTGTTCGCCCTTGCCTGCGGCGTTATTGTCGGTAATCTCTATTATGGACAGCCGATCATCGCCCTGATCGCGCCGGATGTCGGGCTTTCCGATCAGACCGCCTCGTTGATCGTTTCGCTGACGCAGATCGGCTATGGGCTTGGTCTGCTATTCATCGTGCCGCTGGCCGACCGGACCGAAAACCGCCGCCTGACCCTGATTCTGCTGGCCGCCGCCTTTGTGAGCCTGCTGCTCGCCGCCATCGCCACAAACGGCGCGCTGTTCCTGATCGTGTCGTTGCTGATCGGCCTGGCCACCGTCGCCGTGCAGGTGCTCATACCACTGGCGGCACACATGGCTTCTGATGAAAAGCGCGGCCAGATTGTCGGCAATATCATGGGCGGACTGGTGCTCGGCATATTGCTTTCACGGCCGCTCTCCAGCCTGATCGCTGATCATTTCGGCTGGCGCGCCGTCTATTTTACCGCCGCTGGCTTCATGGTGCTGATGGGCGGTCTGCTGGCCTTTACCCTGCCGCGCCGCCAGCCGGATCATAAGACCACCTATATCCGGCTGATCCATTCCCTGACCGTTCTGTGGCGGGCGCATCCGGCGCTTCGCCTGCGCACGCTTTTTCAGGCCTGCATGTTCTGCGCCTTTTCGCTGTTCTGGACCGTGGCGCCGCTCGAACTGGCCAGCCGTTTCGACCTCAGCCAGACACAGATCGCCCTGTTTGCCCTGGTGGGGGCCACCGGCGCCCTGGCCGCGCCTTTGAGTGGGCGCCTGGCCGATGCCGGCCATACGGTCAAGGCGACCTTCGGCGCATTGGCGGTGGGCGCGGCCGCCATGCTGGTCACACTCCTGCCATCCATGCGTGGCGTCATCGTGCTGGCGCTGCTCGGCGTTGTGCTCGATTTCTGCGTCCAGATGAACATGGTGCAGGGCCAGCGCGCCATCTATGCGCTTGACCCCTTAAGTCGCGGCCGCGTCAACGGCATCTATATGGCGGGCATCTTTACCGGCGGCGCCATCGGCTCGGCGGTGGCCAGCCCGCTCTATGAAAGCGGAGGCTGGGAATATGTGGCGCTGGCGGGCGGTATAGCCCCGTTGATCGCGCTGGTGGTGTTTTTGATGAGCTACAAGCGGGCGTAATATTTTCTCCTCCTTTCGCAGCGGGGGAGGAGAAGTTAAACCACCTCGTCCGGGGCTAGCGCGCACGGATGCGCGCCATCGCTCATCTCAATCTGGACTGTGGCGTGAATAATGCCGTGATGCGCCTCCAGTTCGCCTGCCAGCTCATGCAGGAAGGCATCGCCCGGATGACCGCCCGGCATTGTCAGGTGAGCTGTCAGGGCCACTTCGGTGGTGCTCATGCCCCAGATATGCAGGTCATGGACATCGCTGACACCTGGCAATCCGCATAGAAAGGCCTTTACCTTGGCGAAGTCGATGTGAGACGGCACGCCCTGCAAGGACAGCCGCACCGAATCCCGCAGCAGCCCCCAGGTGCCCCAGACAATGACCAGCGATACAACGATACTGAGCAGGGGATCGAGCCACACCCAGCCGGTCAGGATCAGCACCAGACCCGCAATGACCACGCCCGCCGACACCACCGCGTCCGCTGCCAGATGGGCAAAGGCCGCCTTGATGTTCAGGTCTGATTGTCCCTGAACAAACAGCCAGGCCGTAAAACCATTGACCAGTATGCCCGCGCCGGCCACCCACATTACCACATCGCCCTGCACTGTTTCATGCGAGGAAAAGCGCTGGACGGCTTCCCAGACAATGCCGCCGATCGCCACCATCAGCAGAATGGCATTGAACAGCGCCGCCATGATGGAGGCGCCGCGAAAACCATAGGTATAACCGGCGACGGGCTTCTTCTTCGCCAGCCACCATGCCGCCCAGGCCAAAATCAGGGAAATGACATCGGAGAAATTGTGACCTGCATCGGCCAGCAAGGCCAGCGAATTGGCCTTCAGGCCGTAGATGACCTCGGCAATAATGAAGGCGGCATTGAGCGCCGCCGCCCACAGGAAACGCGCACCGAAATCGGTCGGGGCCGGATGTGCATGGCCGTGACCGTGAGAATGGTCGTGATCGTGGGAATGATTATGATGATCGTGGGCCATGCTGCTCTCGGCGGAAATGAAACCTCAGCTTAGACAGCCTATGCGACCAAGACCAGAGCTATGCGAAAATAAATATCGAAATCAATAAGTTAGGATATTATAACATCACATTTGACTGACTTTTCCAGTCATGCGATGTCTGCATGATAAACAGGAAAACCCTCATGCTAAAGATCACTCGTCGCGTCGCCTTACTGACCCTTGCCCTGATAATGGCTGTGCCCGCCCTGCCGGCGCTGGCGAAAGAGGATGCGCCGACATGGATTCCCACCTGGTACGCCGCGCCAGAGCCTTCTGGTAGTGAGGCGAAGATCAGTAACAAGACCCTGCGCCAGATCGTGCGGGTCAGCGCCGGCGGTACGTCGGTGCGTCTGCGCCTGTCCAACGCCTATGGCGCCGCCCCGCTCAGGCTGGAAGATATTCGCATAGCGAAGCGCGTGACCGGCAGCCGTATCGACCCAACCAGTGACGCAGCCGTTACCTTTAATGGTCATAATGATACCACGATCGCCCCTGGCGCCTATGTCTTAAGCGACCCCTTGCCCCTAAGCGTCGCCGACGACAGTGACCTGGCCATAAGCCTTTATGTGCCCCAAGAGACACCGCTGGCCACCGTTCATGATATCCAGCGCGGCGCGCTCTATGTCACCGAAGGCCGCGCTGCCAGCGCCGCAGAGTTGCCCGAAGGCAAGAGCGATATCGGTATAGGCGGCGCTTTTCCCTGGCTGGCCGAGATCGAGGTTACCGGCTCGCCCGCCAAAGCCACCTTGCTGACTTTCGGCGACTCGATCACCGACGGCTACGGCATCACTCCCGATCAGGGCCGCACCTGGCCGGAACTTTTAAGCCGGCGCCTGCATGCGGCTGGCATACCTTTCAGTGTCGCCAATGCCGGCCTGAGCGGCAATCGCCTGCTCCATCACGGTCAATGGGCACGTTTCGGCGAAGGTGGCCTGGCGCGCTTCGATCGCGACGTGCTGGCCCAGCCCAATGTATCCGATGTCATCGTGCTGATCGGCATCAATGATCTGGGCCATGCCCAGGGACCGGGCTCACCGGAATATGTCTCGGCGGAGGAGCTGATCGACGGCCTGAGCCAGACGGCTATTCGCGCGCACGAACGCGGCCTGAAAATCTATGCCGCGACTCTGACGCCTTTTACAGGTACGGTCTTCAAGGACTACTATTCCGACGAAAAGGAAAGCCGTCGCCAGGCGATCAATGCCTGGATCAGGCATCAGACCGTGTTCGACGGTATTATTGATTTTGACAAGGCGGTGGAAGACCCCGGCGCCCCCGGACACTTGCGGGCGGATTATGATCATGGCGATCATCTGCATCCGAATGACGCCGGCGCCGCGGCCATGGCAGCCGCCATTCCGCTTGGCTTGTTCGACAAGAGATAGATATGATCGCCTGGAAAGATCGCCGCATCCTGGACCTGCTGGGAATTGAATTGCCGATTATCCAGGCACCGATGGCCGGCGCCAATGATATCGAAATGGTGGTCGCTGTCAGTCAGGCTGGCGGGCTAGGTTCCCTGCCCTGCGCCCAGCTGTCAGCCGCACAGGTGCTTGAGGCGGTACAGCATATTCGTACGAAAACCTCCGCGCCATTCAATCTCAATTTCTTCTGTCATATCCCGCCTGACCCAAGGGATCCAGTCGTACAGGCGCGACTAAAAGATTGGCGGCAGCATCTGACGCCCTTTTATGAAGAGGCCGGCTTGCCTGCCGATACGCCAATCCCAGTCTCTGGCCGGGCACCCTTTGATGAGACTTACTGCCGGATGGTTGAAGAGGTAAACCCTGCCGTCGTCAGCTTCCATTTCGGCCTGCCAGCGCCTGATCTGCTGCAGCGCGTGAAGGCCACCGGCGCGAAAATTCTCTCCTCCGCCACCACGGTCGCCGAAGCCCGCTGGCTGGAAGCGCGTGGCGTGGATGCGCGTGGCGTGGATGCGGTGATCGCCATGGGGGCCGAAGCCGGCGGTCACCGGGCGTCATTTTTGCCAATGGATATGTCACGCCAGGTCGGCACCTTTGCGCTGGTGCCGCAGATTGTGGATGCGGTGTCCGTCCCTGTCATTGCCGCCGGCGGCATAGCCGATGGCCGGGGCATGGCTGCGGCGCTAATGCTCGGCGCGTCCGCCGTGCAGATAGGCACGGCCTACCTGCTGACGGATGAGGCGACCATCAGTGACGCCCATCGCGCCGCACTTCTGGCCGTCACTGACGACGACACTCAGATCACCAATGTGTTCACCGGCCGGCCAGCGCGCGGCATCATTAACCGCGTCATGCGCGAATTGGGTCCGATGTCGGCCCTGACGCCGGATTTTCCCCTCGCCGGCGGCGCCCTGACGCCATTGAAAAACAGCAAAGCGCTCAATGGCTCGAAAGACTTCACCAATCTGTGGGCCGGACAATCGGCGGCTTTGGCCAGACCGACTGACGCGGCCAGTCTGACAAAAGCGCTGGTAACGGAAGCACTGGAACAACTACAATATAGATAGAGATTCTCCATGCCATCTTAAGACGACCCGCCGCGCACGCCTTAGAAGCGCGCTAACGCTTCGCGTCTTAAGCACATGCGCGCGTCTCTTAAGAGAAAAGCATCGCGTAGCTGCTACGCGGCCATGCGATGCCAGACCTCGGTGTCGACCTTACGGGCATCGAGCTGGCCAACCTTTTGTTGTTCGTACATCATCGCCATGGCCATTTCGTTCAGTGACTTGAAGCTGGCGTCGACGCTTTCGGAGGCGCCGCTATTGGAGGTCACGAAAAACTGGGCAGCGTTGACGCGCGGCATTTTCAAATGGATAAGGTAGGCCAGCCGGCGGGCCCGTTCCGGGTCCTTGCGGTGGGCCTGAATATCTTCGGCGAACATTTCCTTACCCAACTGCGCGATGTAATCGATACTGAGCGCGGAAAAACGATCGACATCCAGCGGCTGCATCATGCGCGTGGCGTCGACATCCAGGATAAGGTCATTCAACAAAAAATACAAAACGCTACCTTCACTCAGTTATGGTCGAGGGCCACACTAGCGCAGAGGTTTTGTTATTCTGTTGAAAGACAAGGTAAATAATAGATTCATCATAAAACTGATCCGACCTCAACTTTTTCAGTCAGGAAATGCCGGCCTTCGGAATCCTCAATTTCCACCACCCATATATCCGTATCATACTGGGCCTGACGGGCGATCCAGGCATCGAGATCGGCCTCATTCTTTGTTTCGACCGGCTGCATCCACACAGTTTCCTCACCTTTCTGCGCCTCGCGCAGCACATAGGTGGCCCGCGTCTTGAGATTTAATACTTTTACCAGCACGGCGCCGAACGATTTATCCCCCCGCCGGGCGATATAGGCGAAACTGCCTGCCTGCTCGACGCGTCGCAGCAAGGCGCTGACCCAGAGATCGCTTGATAGTAACATTTGGCTAACCCTGATTGGAAACGGCGTCTAAATCCTGATGGTCTATAAGGATGAAAAGACATCCCTTACCGACTGTGTAAAGCCATTTATGACCCGCCCTATCGTGAAAAAGCTCGCCCTGATGATTGCCACCTCGGCAGCCTGTATCAGCGCGCCCCTGGTGGCCCAAACGGCGGACGACTACACCCTGCCTGTGGTCAAGCGCTATTTCATGGTTCAGGCCGATGCCCGCTGCCATCTACTGGATGACGCCACGCGCCAGGCGCTCAAGGCCGGCTACCTGCAAGCCCGAAATGACGCCCTGCGCGCCGGTCTGACCATGACGTATCTGGCGCCCTGGCTGGAAAAGGCCCGTAGCGCCGCCTATCAGGCCGATTGCGCCGCGCCATCGCTGATAGCCGAGGTCAATACCGCCCAAGGGGGCTTCCGTCGCTTTATCGCTGTGCCACATCTGGAACTCAGTTCAGGCCGCACCCAATGGCTGGCCAACCGCACCTATGGCGATGATCAGACCTGGCGACTGGTACAATTTCAAAATACGGATCAGGCCGATATGGCTTTTGGCCTTTATGGTGGTCTGCAACACAACAGTTTCAGCCTGATGGCGCACTTCAAGGACGGCATGCGCCCTTACAGCGCCCGTCTGCTGGTGCGCAATACCGATATCCTGGCGAGCGGGATGATCAATCGCGCAGACTACCGCATTAGCGACCGGCTGCCGATTGGCTTTTCCGACTACAGTTCTCTGAGCTTCATGGCGAGCGGCAAGAGCGATGTCACGGTGGACCTGCATCCCGGCGTAAAGACCAATCTTGCCGGCTTTACCCTGACCGGAACCTACGTCGGTACGCAGGGCCCCGAAACCGCCATGCGTTTCGATTTTCCAAGCCGTGCCTGGCTCGCCATTGCCAAACTTGATCCGCGCGAAGATATAGTCATCGCGTTTTCAACCGAAGATGGCCCGCGCTATGCCCGTTTCGAAGTCGGTGATTTCGTTAGCGGTCTAAGCTATGTCGCCTTGCCAGCGCCTTACACGCATAATCAGCCCAATATACATAGCTGATATAAGCTTGACATATTCATAGCCAAATGACTATATGTCAATTCATAGCCATTGAGGTATGAATTGAACCCGTCAACCGACATTTTGTTCCGGACGCTCGCTGATCCGACGCGCCGCGCCATCTTCGAACGCCTGTGCCGCGATGGGGAAACCACGGTCAGCGGCCTGACCGAACAGGCGGGTGTTTCACAGCCCGTTGTTTCCAAACACCTGGTCCTGCTGAAAAAGGCCGGCCTGGTGCGCGGACGCATTGATGGTCGCCAGACCCACTATAGCGCACAACTGACCGCGCTTTCCCCCCTGATCGACTGGACTGGCCAGATGGCAAACTTCTGGCAGAACCGGTTCGATGATCTCGAAAACCTGCTGAACCGGATGGACCAATGACCGTAAATCACTGGATACGCCAAAGCCACCGCTGGGTATCGATCGTCTTTACCCTGCTGGTTGCCGGCAATTTCGCCGCCATGGGATTGGGTCAGTCCATGACCTGGCTGACCTATTCACCGCTGCCTCCCCTGTTCTATCTGTTGTTCACCGGGCTATATATGTTTGTTCTGCCTTATCTGCGTCCGCGCGTCACTGCCGGGAACTGATCAATGACCGAGCAACCACGCCTTCTATCTGGCGGCAATCCGCAGATCGCCTTTTTCAGGGGCGCGCATCTCGATCCGCCGCCGCCCGGCACCTCTAAGCAAAAAGAGGGGCGGTATCTTGATATCCGCGAGCATGATTCCGATCAGCGAGACGCAACTGGCCGACTGGATAAGGCAGGCCACCATCTGACCGGGCAGAAACTGTAAGGAAAGCAAATGAAAAAACCGCTGAAGAACACGGCCGGCATTCCCGCCTCGCAACTGATAGACGAGGCCATCCAGGAATATGCCGACTGGCGAGGCGAGACGCTCACTCACTTGCGGCGCCTGATAAAAGAAGCCGATCCGCAGGTGGTCGAAGAATGGAAATGGAATATTCCGGTCTGGTCGCATGACGGTATAATCTGCACCGGCGAGGCCTACAAGGCCGCCGTCAAGACAACCTTCGCCAAGGGGGCATCGCTGGCCGATCCCTCCAATCTGTTCAATTCCAGCCTGGAGGGCGCTACCCGCCGCGCCATCGATTTCCGCGAAGACGCCGCCATCAATGCAGACGCCTTCAAGGCGCTGATCCGTGCCGCGGTTGAACTGAATACCGCCGCCAAGCCAAAGAAGGCCAAGACCTGATGACCACCACCGAAACCCGCTCCGTCGTCGTCGAGCGCGACTTTCCGCATCCGCCGGAAAAGGTGTGGCGCGCCCTCACCCAGCCGCATCTGATGGAAGAATGGCTGATGAAGAATGATTTCCGGCCGGCGGTTGGCCACAAATTCAGCCTGCGCGGCGACTGGGGCGGCGTACTGGATTGTGAGGTGCTCACCCTCGAACCCGGCAGGATACTGGCCTATAGCTGGGACTTCGCCAATGAAAACGCCGCTTATGATCTGCGCAGCGTCGTCACCTTCACCCTGACACCAACCGACACCGGCACCCACCTGCGCGTGGAACAGGCCGGCTTCCGTGCGGATCAAAAGCAAGCCTTCGGCGGCGCCATGCACGGCTGGCAGGACTTCCTGGGCAAGCTGGAAAAGGTCATGGCGCGAGAAGCCTAGCTTTTCGGCGGGCGGATCACGAAATCGCTGAACCGGCTCAAGGCATCCGGTGTATGGCTGATGTCTTCCAGCGGATTATGCGGCTGGAGGGCCGCACGGGCGAAGGCTTCCAGTGACTGAACCACGCCCGGAACCTCAGGCGCCGCCCCCGCATTGACAGGCATGGGCATGGGTAGCTCCGGCTGCTCGTCCGTCTGCACCACCGGCAATGAAACCGTCACGGTCGTGCCCTCGCCCAGGCGGCTTGTCAGCGTCATCGATCCACCCAGAAGGTGCGCCATGGCCTTGACAATCGACAGGCCGAGGCCGGTTCCCATCGCCCGCTGTTCCGCCGGTCCGGTCTGCTCATAGGGCATCCCGATACGGCTCAGGTCTTCGACCGAAATGCCGATGCCTGTATCCGTTATGACAATATCGGCCACACTCTCGCGCGCGGCAAGTGACAGCCTTACATCTCCGCCCTGGGGGGTAAATTTCACCGCATTAGACAACAGGTTCAGGCAGATCTGTTTGATGGCGCGTTTGTCAGCCGTCACCATCAGCGGCACTTCCGGCATCTGGCTGAGTATGTCGATGGCCTTTTCATGCGCCTGGCCGCGTATCAGCCGCAGGGCAGCCGATGCCGGCTCGCGCATATCGAAACTTTCAAGCGCCACTTCATATTTTTGCGCCTCGATCTTTGACATATCCAGTACATCATTGATCATGTCGAGCACATGCTGACCGGATTCCCAGATCAACTGAGCATATTCGGCATATTTCGGCGGCAATTCGCCAAACATCTTCAACCGCATGATATCCGAAAAACCGATGACGGCGTTAAGCGGTGTGCGTAGTTCATGGCTCATACTGGCGAGAAACTGCGTTTTGCCCTGGTTCAGGCTTTCGGCTTCGACCCGCGCCGCTTCCAAAGAGACCTCATGGGCATGAGACAGGGACGCATCGTGCATCACGCCGTAAATGCGATCATCCCCCCCCTTGCGCATGGACAACAGTACATAGTGGTCCATGGCGGCATGGGGCGTGAAGCCAATATCGGCGCGTCCCTCCATCATGGCCGTTTCAATTGCCGCCTTAACGGCCATACGATCAGATACATGCGCCACGGCCGACACCCCCATCTGCAACAGCGCCTTCAGATCAAGACCCGCAGGCGCCTCGCCATAAGCCGCCACTATGCGCGCATCGCTATCAAGGCAGATCAGCAGGCCCGGCTGTTCGGTCAGTATTTTCAGCAGTCGGTCACGCGCCTCTTGCGCTTCACTGGCGCGTTCGGATCGCATTCGCAGGGCCGGCAGCACCGCCAGACCCAATCCGGCAACGATAGAGACATTGGCGATGACCGACAACCAGAAGGATTCCTGTTCATCGGGCAGTTTGATGCCATGCCATACGCTGATCATGATGGCGAACAAGGTAATGCCAAAAGCCAGAGAAGCGCCAAGAGTTATCAAGGTGCGTTGGTTCAACACCACGGCCGCCAGCAGCGGCAGGGCACACCAGACTGCCAGCGGGCCCGATATGCCGCCGGTAAAGGCCACGGCCAACACAGCACCGGCAGCCCATACCCACATCAGCGCCTGCCGCATGAGACGGCTGTCATGACTGAGCAGGATCACACAGGCCGCGCCAGGCACGGTAATCGCTACCAGCGCCGCTATCACCAGGGGCGAAGCCGGCAGCAGCAAAAGTCCCATCAGGCCAAACAGCGTATAACCCGCCCAGCACAGGTGCCAGACAACGACACTGAGGCGCAGGCCCGGCAAACCGGGAAGCCCTTCGGTGGCGTTCGGTATATCATCCTGAAAATAGGCTTTGAGCGACACGCCTGCGGGTTCCTTTGTAACGTACAAATGCTCGTCTATATATAATAAGCATCTGAATTTTAGCCATAAATGTGACATTGCCCAGCCGAATCCCTTGGGGCGGGAGATTTATGGACATCGCGTCACAAAACCGGGGTCTTTTACCTATGCCATAGGATGGGGTAACCGATGTTTAACACCCCCTGCTTAAATTGGGATTTTATGCGTGCGTCCTGACCACCGTGCGCGACCAGGTGCAGCATGTCCTTCCCTCAGACGGCCGAAACGCCAAACTGGCCCCTTGAGGCCGCCCGAGATGCTGACAGGGACGCTGGACGCCGGGCTTTTCTGCGTATGGTCAGCCACGAACTGCGTACCCCCCTCAACAGCATCATTGGTTTCTCTGACATTCTGCGCCAGGAACTCTACGGCCCCCTGGGATCGCCGCACTATATCGAATATGCGGGCATCATTAGCGATAGCGGCAAGAAACTCCTTAGCTTGTTCAATAATGTGCTGGAGATCGTACGTCTTGAAGGCGGTCAGGGCCTTACGCCGATGAATGAACCGGTGATGCCGCTCATTGAGGAAGCCGTGTCCCGGCTGCGTCCCCTGGCCGCAACCCGCGAAGTCATCCTGTATAATCGTTTACTGGATGAGAACCTTCACGCCTGGCTTGATCCACGCGGCCTGTCTGCCTGTCTCGACCACCTGCTGCGCAACGCCATTGCGTTCACAGCAGCCGGCGAAAGCGTGGAAATCAATGCCCGACTGTCTGGCAGTCAGGTGGTTGTTACAGTTTTCAATCGTGGTGACGCCCCCGCTCAGGCAGATATCGAACGCCTGATGAAACCCTTCGAGCAAGGCGATAATGCCGAAAACCGCAGTCATGAAGGGGCGGGTCTCGGCTGGGCGATCGTCAGGCTCAATGCCGAAGCCATGGGCGGCGCCTTCAACGTTGTTTCGCGCGAGGGTGACGCCTTGAAGGCCATCATCCGGTTAAAGGCCGCTTAGGCTATAACCTGCCATTCGGATATCGGCGCTTGAATGCGGTGCCTTAAACCGACATATAGGCACCAGTCCATTCACGAGCCTCCGCATGTCCGAATTCCAAGCCCGCCTCAACGATTTACTCGACGAATTCGCTTTATTCGACGATTGGGAGGAGCGTTATCGCTACATCATTGACCTTGGCAAGGATCTGGCACTCCTGACGCCGGAAGAGAAAACCGACGCTACCAAGGTTCTGGGCTGCGCCTCACAGGTCTGGCTGGTCATCGACAAGGCACCGCCAGGCATTCTGCGCTTTCGCGGCGAGTCGGACGCCTTTATCGTCAAGGGACTGATCGCCGTTCTGATCCGTTTGCTCGATGGTCTGCCCTGGAGCGAGATTCAGGATTTTTCGATCCGGTACACCCTGGCGAAGCTGGGCCTGAACGAGGCCCTATCCTCCCAGCGCACAAATGGTCTTATGTCGATGGTCGAGCGACTGAAGAAGGCGACCGCCGGAGCTATCTAGCGGCCAAGTCGTCTTTCACGACTGATTACCTGATCAAGCGTCTGAAGAAATTGCGATCGATTGGCCGCGGAAAAGGGTGGCGGACCGCCGGTTATCTCACCTGTCGAGCGAATATGCTCCATCAGGGCGCGCTGCGCCAGAGCCGCACCGATGGCGTCAGGTGTAAAGGCGCGGCCATTGGGTGCTATGGCATGCGCCCCTTTTTCCAGCACCCGCGCCGCCAGCGGAATATCATTGGTAATAACGACGTCGCCCGCCACGACCTGTCCGGCGATCCAGTCATCAGCGACATCCGGCCCCGCCTCGACGATCATGCGTTCAATCAGAGGCTGACGCGGTATCTGGATAAAACTGTTGGAGACCACAATGGTTTGCAGGCCGTAGCGGGTGGCCACCTTATAGGTTTCATCCTTAACCGGACAGGCATCGGCATCTATATATACACGCAGAGTCATGCCTTTCCTGTAACAGACAGGCCCCGCGACGTCTTCGCTAAATCATCATCTCCCTCAGATTGGTGGCCAGGATCTTGATCCCCAGGGGACCGGGAGCCGTTTTCAGGCACGCTTCCAGCCCGTCCAGTCCGGCGTCAAATGAGGGATCGTCACGCAAGTCCTCGATCAGGCGACACCCATGGCCCGCCGTGGTTCGGTCCCGGCCGAAAGCCGCGCCGACGCGCGCCAGGGGCCATTCGAAACTGACATAGGCAAGATACATCGACATTTGCCGCGCCCTTGCCGCGCGCGCATTATTACGTGTCTTACTGCGGATCTGCGCGGCCGGCACACCTGTCGCCAAAGCCACAAGATCCGTCACGAATGACGCCTGCGCCATATCCCTACGCAGGCCTTCTTTAAAATTCGAGGCTAAGCTACAGCTTGCTATTTCTTCCGTTTTCATCACACCACTCCCATCGCCAGATTGCCCGGTATCAAACCGTTAACAAATCATAGGCAAACCCCAGGAAGGGAGGATAACTTTCCTATCCAAAAATGTGAATAGGTATAATTTCCTTTTAAAGGCGCGAAATGCGGTTATTATTATTCAATAAAATTCTAAGTTGTAATTTTATTATTGATGTAAAATAGGGGTATAAAGACACCTTTTTCAAGCGGATAGTCAGTCAGGAAGCGGAACGGATGCCCGATTGCAAAAGGTCAATCTTGCCGATAAGGGCGTCATGGCCCAAGATCATATCCACATTGACGCCATCCGAAGCCAGCGGCAGGCGCAGCCAGAACAGACTTAGCCCCTTGGCGCCCCGCCACGCCATGGAATGCAAACCGACATTGGGCTTGCCGGTTTCAACGACAAAAGTCAGGTGTTCGGCCCAGTATTGCGCTTCCGGCTCGGTATAGATGGCATCGAGCCGTTTGCCCGTTATTTCCTCGCCATAGGCGGAAAAAAGTTCTGTGCCGGCCAGACGCTGGCGAAAAATTTCGGGATTATTATCCGGATTGGGCGCCAGAACATCTATCAGGCTAATGGTTGGCAAACGGCGTTTAATCGCAACGGGATCGAGGTCCTGACGGGAAGGCAGCCTGCCACGCCGGCGCAAACTCTTCCAGTAATGAAAGATGTCCTCATGCGAGCGCAAAGCCGCTAACATATCGGAAGCTAAACCAGCCATCAGTAAAAGTTCGCTTGCCCCTTTGCTAACGCATTTCCATTGGAACTTCCAAGGACAATGCTTTCGCATACACATCTATAAATAAGAACAAGACACGAACACTTGAATCAAGTCTGTATAAACAGCCAATGCCCGCGAATCACCCAAATTCACCTTCTCTTAACTAGTGAATCCTTGGCAAGCAAAAAAGGGTTAACGCAGACCTTATCCAGAACCCGTTAATACACTGATTCATGGGGATTATTAAGCCGGAAGCGCGGTATAGTGCGCCAGCATACCACTCCCATCCCTATAATCAGCAGAAAATTGAGTCATATTGGCCACAGGAAAATATTGCCGCTCAATGTATAAAAAAGCGATCGGGCGTGATCATGCGCAAATAAAAAAGCCCCGATATGAAATCGGGGCTTTTTTATTTGATTGCCGAAAACCTATGCCTTTGCCGCGCGAGTCTTACGGGTCACCTGACGACCGCCCTGCCCAAGGCCCATTTGCTTGGCCAGATCAGAGCGGGCTTTGGCGTAATTTGGCGCAACCATCGGATAATCCTTAGGCAGGTTCCATTTGGCGCGATAGTCTTCCGGGCTCATACCGTACTTGGTGCGCAAGTGACGCTTCAGCGATTTGAACTTGCGGCCATCTTCGAGACAGACAATAAAATCGGAAGAAATCGACTTCTTAACTGAAACAGCCGGTTCCTTGGGCGCCTCTATCTTGGTTTCTTCACCTGAAGAAATAGAGTTAAGCGCAGCATAAACGCTTTGGATCAGCGAAGGCAGTTCGCTGGCCGGCACAGAATTATTGCCGACAAAAGCAGAAACTATATCCGCCGTCATATCCAGGGTGTCTGTCTTGCTTTCCATTATATTGTCCTTTGCGCTGAATGGACTTTACCTAAGCCAGCGTTTTGCAATATTCAAGCCTTATCGTTAAAAAAACAATATGCGGCGCAGATATTCCATACGGATTACTTGAAAAGACAAGGAATAGAGTAGTCAAATCCTGATATGTGGTCTTGCACACTCTAAATCCGGCTCAATCTACGCCTTCAAATCTTGCGCAAAAGCCAGCATAGCCGCGCGCTGAGGTACACTCAGCGAATCAAGATCCACATCCTCACCCGAAGAAATGGCCCTCAGCATAACATGGGTCAGGGCCGAGGACAGTGACCAGTTCCAGTAACGCAGTACAGTCTGGGCACGGTCGACGGCGAGAATATCGTAAGTAATCAGCACTTCGGCGAGGTGTGGATGCATGACGCCCTCGGATGTGCGCAGCGGGCGTCGCAGCGCTTTCCACAAGGCCTTGAGTGCTTTTTTGGACAGGCCCGTCGCCTTGCACAATACGGCCAGCCCTTCGCCGCCACGATCTCGCATCAATTTAGCCCCGGTTGCCGGCTTAATACCCGACATATAGGATATTTCCTCAGCCATATGGCGTGTCATGCCCAATCTGGCCGCTTCGGCAATAGCCGCTTCCAGCGAGGTGTAAGGGCTTTTCTCAAGCGCCTCGCGGTTGCGCTGGCGACGTTCAATAAATTGCAGCGCCTTGCGGGCCAGCGGGTCCTGCCATTTTTCCGCGGCCATCATGGCAAAGACGTCAGACGCCATGTCCTGCATGATTTCGCGGTTGACGCCGAAACGGGTCAGGATCAGCCGGCGGCAATCGGCTTCCGCCCACCAGAACAGCACATAGGCCGATGACGGGCGTAGCTCCGCCCGTTTCATGATCAGCGGAATCAATTGCGCGTGGGTCTGGCTCATGGCTACTGCCGCTTCCAGCGCCGGTTGCGGCAGGCGTGCGCGTTGATTTCTCAGCAGAGTTTCGATCACCGGAATGCTTTCGGTATCGACCAGATATTCGCACAGTATGCTGGAAAGCTCTTTGCGGGTGGCCAGCAGCATATGATGATGGTGATTGCCGTACTTCGCGCAATAATAAAGATCGGCGTCGTTGAGCGATTCACAATCCTCAATCAGAAAACGCGCCACTTCGGCATCGTCGGTGATCAGCATCCGGATCAGCGAATTTGGAATTTCAGCCAGGATACTGATGCGTTTGGCGACACGCATGCGGTCATGCAGGGCGGATTCGCGCAACATTTCGACCAGCAGGTCGGCGGTGACGGCGCGTTCAAACGCATTGATCCGGCTTTCCGGCAGGCAGACCACATCCGCGAGGCGGCGCAAAAGGACATGACGCGCCTGATGTTTCGGCTGCGGTTCGCTTATGATGTCGTCTAAAATCTGATCAAGTTCGGCGGATTGCGACGCATCCGCGCTTTCGCCAACCGCGAGATCGTCGTCTTCGGCTGGAGAATCGGCACGGGCGAGGGAACTGACCATACCGACATCATCCCCCTGATCCGTTAATCTTTTGTTTAAGATGCGCCTTTGGCTGAAACTTGCGCCTTTTTGGCGGTAAATCCTCTGGCATATTTATACGGGCTTCGGCATTTTCACGCCGTTTCAAAGCTCTAATGCCACGAAAGGCACAACCATGCCCCAGTATGAACTGCATATCGGTAACAAAAACTATTCATCGTGGTCATTGCGCCCCTGGATATTACTGAAAACCCTCGACATTCCCTTTATCGAACATCAGCACTATTTTCAGCCTGATAACAGTGGCTTCAAGGTTTTTTCACCGAACGCGCTGGTGCCGGCCCTGATCGACGGCAAACAAACAATCTGGGATTCCCTGGCCATCGCCGAGCATGTCTATGAAGACCATCCAGCCGTCTGGCCCGCCAGCCGCGAAGCGCGCAGTTTCGCGCGATCGGCAGCGGCGGAAATGCACTCGGGTTTCAGCGCCTTGCGTAACCTGTGTTCTATGAATATCGGCCTGCGTATCAAGATGTTCGACACACCACCAGCTCTGTTGCGAGACCTCGCCCGTATCGACGATATATGGCGGTATGGATTTACGAATTTCGGCGGACCCTACCTGGCCGGCAGTCAGTTCACAGCGGCCGATGCCTTCTATGCGCCCGTCGTTTTCCGTATTCAAACCTATGGCCTGGGATTCGATCTCAGCCAGGAGGCGCGCGCCTATGTCGATTTCATGCTGAATCAGCCTTCCATGAAGGCCTGGTACGCCGCAGGCATCGCCGAAACCCAACGTGACGCCGCACATGAGGCCGAGATTGCGCAGGCCGGCGAGGTGATTTCCGATTATCGC
>CAMLIY010000034.1 GCA_946480125.1 uncultured Asticcacaulis sp. | reverse complement strand
GTCCTCATTGTCATCATCACCTTGCGCGGCTTCGGCCGGTGCCGGGCGATCTTCACTTTCAAACCGGTCGCGGCCTCCACGTCGCCGCCGGCGGCGCTTGCCATTACGGCCGCCATCGCGATCTTCCCGCTCAGGCCGTTCCGAGCGGTCGGCGGGCTTTTCATCGTCATCGCCGTCGCTGTCTTCAAGGTCGATCGCCCCTTCATCCTCATCTTCTTCCTCGGCCACATCTGGCGTGGTGTCGAAAGCGATGGGTTCGGGACGAACCGGCGCGACAAAATCAACCTCATCGGCATGGACCGTGCGAACAATCTGCACTTCAGTGTGGCCAAGATCAGTATCGATCTCGATATTTACCTTAAGTCCCCATTCGAGGCGCAGCTTGGAGAGGTGGACCTGCTTTTCATTAAGTATATAGAGCGCGACATCCATCGGCACCTTGACGGTGATGGCGCCGGCGCCATTCTGCATGGCTTCCATATCGATCGTGCGCATGGCGGAGAGGGCCGCTGAATCGACCGAACGGATACGGCCCTGTCCCTCACAATGGGGACAGATGATGGTCGTGCCTTCGAGGAAACCGGTACGGCGACGTTGACGGCTGATTTCCATCAGGCCGAAACCGGAAATCTTGCCCATCTGGATGCGGGCGCGATCTTCGGCCAGCGCATCCTTCAGCTTCTTTTCGACCGAACGATTATTCTTCGATTCGTCCATGTCGATGAAGTCGATGACAATCAGGCCCGCCAGGTCACGCAGCCGCATCTGGCGGGCGGATTCTTCGGCCGCTTCCATATTTGTCTTCAAGGCGGTCGCCTCGATATTGCGTTCCTTGGTCGACTTGCCGGAATTAACATCAATTGCAACGAGGGCTTCGGTCTGGTTGATGACCAGATAACCGCCCGATTTCAGCGGCACGACCGGAGAATAAATCTTAGAGATCAGGTCTTCGACGCCATAACGGGCGAACAGAGGCGTATTGGCCTTATAGAGCTGTATCTTCTTGGCCTGGGACGGCATGATCATCCGCATGAAGTCCTTGGCGGAGCGATAACCGTCTTCGCCCTCAACCAGAACACCATCGAAATCCTTGTCAAACAGATCGCGGATGGCGCGTTTGACCAGGTCCTCTTCCTCGTAGATCAGGGCCGGCGCATTGGATTTCAGCGTCGTCTCGCGAATGGTTTCCCAGACACGCAGCAGGTAATCATAATCGCGCTTGATTTCCAGCTTGGTGCGCTTGGCGCCGGCGGTACGAACGATGAGGCCCATGCCGTGCGGCACGTCGAGGCTCTGCACCAGCGTCTTCAGGCGCTTGCGGTCAGAGGTGTTTGTGATCTTGCGCGAAATCCCACCGCCGCGCGCCGTATTGGGCATAAGTACGCAGTAGCGGCCAGCCAGAGACATATAGGTGGTAAGAGCGGCCCCTTTGTTGCCGCGTTCTTCCTTGACGACCTGGATAAGCAAAATCTGGCGGCGCTTGATGACTTCCTGAATCTTGTAGCGACGGATCAGGTGCTGGCGCAGACGGCGTTCTTCATCCGGCAGATCATCATCATGGCCGTGATCATCGTCTTCCGAATGGTCTTCGTCATCGGCATGGCCATTATTGGCCTGGGCCTGCGCGGCCAGTTCCGCCATCAGCTTCTCCCGGTCAGCGACGGGGATCTGATAATAATCCGGATGGATTTCGTTGAAGGCCAGGAAGCCATGACGATTACCGCCATATTCAACGAAAGCCGCCTGCAGGCTGGGCTCTACGCGTGTGACCTTGGCCAGATAGATATTGCCGCGGAGTTGTTTTCTGGCGTGACTTTCGAAATCAAACTCTTCGACGCGGCTTCCGTTCATCACGACGACACGGGTCTCTTCCGTGTGCGTCGAGTCGATTAACATTGTCTTTGACATTAAAGGTATCTCCGGAGCGCTCAGACGCGGGCGTCCGCGCGGATCGTGATCCGGCGGCGACTAAAGCGTGGCGCTGATAGGGGGTAAGGGGGCGCGCGCAGGCGAGGACGACGTTCAGGACATCTGTCTTCGATTTATAGCGGTTGAGGCTCAAGGCGCAGCCCATAAGGTATTGTTCCAAACGCAGTATCTGCGCGCCATTTGGCCGCGCGCACTTTATAATGTGTAATGCGGGTTCCGGGCGAAAAGCGCTTCATTTCCCTGGCATTGAACCAGAATGGCGTGAAGACGAGATAGGCGCGCGGCACCTTTATCACAAGGGTTCGTCATAATAAGTCGGCGAAAAGTCTACGCTCAGGCCGGACTCATAAAGGGCGATACCCGGTTGTCACTTGTTCGCAAAAAGCCGGATACGTCAATCTAATTTTTCGTGTGCCTTATTCAAGCCCTTCGTTTCAGACGACTTTTTACAGGATTTATTGCTGCCTTTAACTTCATGGCAACCATATTCCGTAATGGAAAGATAACCGTACCCCTTAATCGTATTTCTACACCCCTGTGGCAGTATGACGGGACAGCCGGAGAATACCGGACAAAACTCACATAATGTGGTGCGTGGAGTAGTAAATGTTTCAACGGTTTGACGTCCTTGCCAATTCGCAAGCCATCCTGAAAGCGGCCGTGCTGACAGGATGGATATGTGCGTCCTTCCTGGTGGCTCAGCCGGCCGCGGCGCAAGGCGGCGATGTGGTAAAGGTACGCCTTGGCGGAGACGCCGCCCAGACACGTATTGTTATTGAGCTGGAAAAATCAGTTGCAGCCAAAATTGTTACGCGTGACAGCGAAACAAACCGACAGGTCATCGCCTTGCCGGATATCGATATTGACAAGACTATGGCCGGGCAGGGGCAAGGGCTTGTGAACGACTGGCGCCTGGAAGACATGGCAGGCAGCGTGCGCCTCAGACTCAATTTCAAATCCAGCGCGAAAATTTACCGCCGCTTCCTTCTGCCACCGGCTGACGGTATCAGCGTTTATCGCTATGTGATTGATATCGTGCCACAAGGGGCCGATACCGCCAGTCAATTACTGGCCTCCGTGCCCGTGGTGGCGACTGTGGCACAGGCGCCCGCACAAAGCGTTGCACCTAAAAATCGCAAAAAAGTTATCGTCATTGATGCCGGCCACGGCGGCAAGGATCCGGGCGCCCACGGTGGCCATTCGCTGGAAAAAGACATTAATCTTGCGTCAGCCAGGGCTCTGCGCTCGGCCCTTGAGAAAACAGGGCGTTATACAGTCATCATGACCCGCGATACAGACAGCTTCGTGGACCTGCCCGCACGCGTCCGCATCGCCCGTTCGGCCAATGCTGACCTGTTCATTTCGCTGCATTCGGATTCCGGTGGCAACGGCAATACGCGCGGCGCGTCCATTTACACCCTGTCGGATTCGGGCACCGAACGCGCCGCCAAAAAGGCTTTGATCAAGGGCGACTGGTCTCAGGGTGAACCGCCGGCAGACGCCATTGTCAGCCGTATACTGATTGACCTGACGCAGCGCGCCACAAAAAACCGCTCAGCTACCTTTGCACAACTGGTCATGGACAATATCAGCGACTCTACGCCCTTGCTCAAAACCAGCCAGCGTCAGGCCGGATTTGTGGTCCTGCTGGCGCCAGATGTGCCGGCGGTGCTGCTGGAGATGGGCTTTGTCAACAACTCGCAGGATGAAGCCCTGCTGAACGATTCGGGACATCGTGCAGTGATGATGGGGCAGGTTGCACGGGCGATCGATAAGTATTTCGAGAACAGCATACAATATGCCTCCTTTGCCGGTTTGAACTGAGCGCACCTTACAGCTCTGAAAACAATGAAGTCCTGCCGTCCACGGCGGGACTTTTTGTTTGCCGGCGCGTCCCGTGTGGCGCATGCCTATGAAATTTCATCGAATGTCTTTGCCTGACAGCCGGTCTTTGCTAAGTGTACGGGCTGTAACGCGTTTATAGGCCACACATGGCCTTCGTGGTCGATGGTTGGAGGTTGTTTGCTAAGGTCATCTGAACGTTGGTTCGCCATGGCGGGCGTTGTTGTGATGGGCGCGATTGCCATTGCCGGCTTCGCGGTCGCTATCTATGCCGCATGGTTGTTCCATGACATGCCAGATGGCAGCGAACTGGCCGATTTCCATCCCGTCACCTCTGCCCGTGTGTTTGCATGGGATGGCACGCTCATTGGCGAATATGGCCAGGAACGCCGTATTTACGTTCCCTACAACCGCATGCCAACGCGAGTGACCCAGGCCTTCCTGGCCGCTGAAGATCGTAATTTCTTCACGCACAATGGGGTGGATGTCGGCGGCGTGTCGCGCGCCATGGCTAAAAACGTATTCAATCTGCTGCGCGGCAAACGGTTCGAAGGGGGCTCGACCATTACCCAGCAGGTAGCGAAGAATCTTCTGCTCAATAATGAGCGCACCGTCGGTCGCAAGCTCAAAGAAGTCATTCTTGCCCGTCGTCTGGAAAACTCCCTGCCCAAGGAACAGATCCTCGAACTGTATCTAAACGACATCTATCTCGGTTACCGCTCCTATGGTGTCGGCGCGGCAGCATTCAACTATTTTGGCAAGTCGCTCGATCAGCTGTCATTGAGCGAAATGGCGTTTCTGGCTGCTTTGCCCAAGGGGCCTGAGAACTACCGTCCGTCGAACCATAAGGCTGCGGCCATCGCCCGCCGAAATTGGGTACTGGGTGAAATGGCCAAGGCCGGCTGGGTGACGCGCGAAGAAGCCGCTGCGGCAATGAAGGATGATCTGATCATCCAGGACAAGCCACGCCGCGCCAAATATCAGGATGCCGACTATTTTGTCAGCGAAGTCGAGATGCGCGCTAAAAAGCTGTTTAATGACGCCATTTACACAGAAGGTTATTACGTCAAAACAACCCTTGATCCCAAATTGCAGACCATGGCGCGTGAATCACTCATGGATGGTCTGGAAATTTATGACCGACGTCATGGCTGGCGCGGCGCCTGGGGCAATATTCCGATCAGCGACAATTGGGAAAATGAAGCGGTACAAGCTGAAAATGCTCTGCCACAATCACGCCGTGCGCCGTCGGAACGGGCGGACTGGCAGATCGGTCTGATAGAGAAAAGCAGCGGCGCAGTCCGTGCGATTGATGGCGGTCATGGTGTGATCCGCTCCGATGATCTGGCCTGGGCCCAGGCGACACGAACCCTTAAAGCCGGCGATCTGGTCTATGTTTCAGAAGCGTCTACCGGGGTTTATCGCCTGCATCAGGTTCCCAAGGTCAATGGCGCGCTGGTGGCGATAGACCCTTATTCCGGCCGCATCGTCGCCATGGTCGGGGGCTACAGCTACTCACTGTCAAAATTCAATCGGGCCACGCAGGCCTCGCGCCAGCCGGGCTCGTCAGTCAAGCCGTTTGTTTACGCCGTCGCGCTTTCCAAGGACTTTACACCAGCCTCAATGGTTGATGACGGCCCCATCAGCATGATGGGCGGTGATGGCAAGGTCTGGTCGCCTGAAAACTACGAGCATGATTATCTTGGCATGCAACCCATACGCCGTGGTCTTGAATTGTCGCGCAACCTGATGACGGTGCGCCTGGCTCAAAAGGTCGGAATCAAATCGGTGACGCAAGGCATCGTCAATTTCGGCGTTCTCGACAAGATGCCGACGGAATTGTCCATGGTTCTGGGGGCCGGCGAAGTCAATCCCTACCGCCTGACCAATGCGTATTCAATTTTTGTCAATGGCGGGCGAAAGGTGAAACCACACCTCATTGATGAAGTACAGGATCGTAACGGCAAGGTGGTTTACAAGGCGGATGAACGGAATTGTCCCGCCGCCTGCACCGCTGATTTTGACGGTCTGGAAAGCCCGCGTCTGAGCCCGCAAGGCGATGTGGTGCTTGACCCGATCACGGCCTATGAAATCAATTCGATGCTACAGGGCGTCGTTCAGCGCGGCACAGGTGCTGCGGCCCGCTCACTCGGCATTCCGATGGGGGGCAAGACGGGTACGACCAATGATTTCCGCAGCGCCTGGTTTGTCGGCTATACCGCTGAACTGGTGGTGGGTGTTTTTGTTGGCTTCGACGATAACAGCTCGCTCGGCAATCATGAAACCGGGGCAGTGGCCGCCTTGCCAATATGGATGGACTTCATGAAGCATGCAAATGCCGGCAAGCCAATTCGTGCCTTCAACAAGCCGAAAGATGCCGTTTATATGTCTGTGCACGGCATCGAAGAGGCTTTCAAACCAGGCACCGAACCCAAATACACCGCGGCGCCCGTTGACGATATCGATGGTCCCAAGCCTTATCTCGATACCTGGTCGGATGAGGGTGATACCAATGGACCGGTAACTGTCGTGCCCGCCGAGGAACCGCCACCGCCGACCAAGCAGAAAGCGGATTCCGGCACGCTTTATTGAGGCAAAAGGGTTGTTATTCAGGGCAAGGCTCTGTAAACCCGCCACTCATTATTTTGGGATTTAATCATGCGTTTGGATATCGAAGCCTCCGCTTCCGAGATCGAGCAGTCCATAGGACTGCTCAGGAGGCGTCTTTGACTGGGATGTCGCATTACGGCGTCTCGATGAATTGAATGCCCGGGTCGAGGACCCAACCCTTTGGGATCGGCCAGACGAGGCGCAGAAGGTCTCACGCGAGCGCTCCAAGCTGTCGATGTCGATCGAAGCGGTCCGTTCGATTGAAAAAGAGCTGAAAGACGCGATCGAATTCGCCGAACTGGGCGACATGGAAGGCGATGAAAGCCTGGTTGAAGAGGCGCGCAGCCTGCTGAAGGACCTCAAGGGCCGCACCGGCCGCGCCGAGCTTGAAGCCCTGCTGTCAGGTGAAGCCGACAGCAATGATGCCTATCTCGAAATCAATTCAGGCGCCGGCGGCACCGAATCCAATGATTGGGCCGGCATATTACTGCGCATGTATACGCGCTGGGCCACAGCGCATGGGATGTCGATCGATGTCGAGGAGGAAACTCAGGGCGAACAGGCCGGCATCAAGTCGATCACGCTCAAGGTTTCGGGCGAAAACGCCTATGGCTGGCTGAAGACCGAAGCCGGCGTCCATCGGCTGGTGCGGATTTCGCCATTCGATTCCAATGCCAAGCGCCATACCTCATTCGCTTCGGTCTGGGTGTATCCGGTGGTCGATGATACCATTGTCATCGACATCAATCCGGCGGACGTGCGTACCGACACCTATCGGGCTTCCGGTTCCGGCGGACAGCACATCAACAAGACCGATTCCGCCGTGCGCCTGACGCACATCCCGACCGGCATCGCCGTTGCCTGCCAGGCCGGCCGTTCGCAACACGCTAACCGCGATGAAGCCTGGAAGATGTTGCGCGCCCGGCTTTACGAGCAGGAATTGCAGAAGCGCGAAGCCGCTCAGCAGGCGCTGGAAGATTCCAAGACCGATATCGGCTGGGGGCACCAGATACGCTCATACGTGCTGCAACCCTACCAGATGGTCAAGGACCTGCGCACCAATGTCGAAACCTCGGATACCCAAGGCGTGCTCGATGGCGATCTTGATGCCTTTATGGGCGCATCGCTGGCTCAGCGCGTTGGCGTAACCCGTGATGGCGCCGAAGTCTAAAGCTCTGGCTTGGATGTCTTGCTGCCCGTAGCCTTGGCTATATTGACGACTTTCGCGTGGTCCGCAGCATCCGGGTGCGTAGTGGCCGTAAGGTGAGCCGGCGCTTTTCGCCGGCCTTTCTTGATGACAATCTGGGCGCCCATGTAACGTGAATAGACCTGAGTGAATTCGGCGCCCAGGAAAAAAATCTGCGTTGAGTAATAAATCCAGATCAACACGACAATGAGTGATCCAGCGGCGCCGTAAGCCGAACTGAAAGCGCTCTGTCCCAGATATATGCCGATCAGAAACTTGCCAAAAGTAAACAGGATGGCTGTTATGGCAGCGCCGATCCACACGTCGCGCCATTTGATGTGAACATCAGGCAGCACCTTGAAAATCATCGCGAACAATATGGTGATTACCGAAAATGAAATCACCAGGTTGGTGACATGCAATACGAAAGCAATCGGAATATAGTCTGCAAAAAAAGCGCTGATCGCGGAAAGCGCGGCGGATACCACAAGAGCGATCAATAGCAAAAAACCGACCCCCACGATCATGGCGAAGGACAGCAGGCGCTTTTTAACGAACCAGGTCCAGTGACCGTTTTCGCGCTCCTCGACATTCCAGATCGTATTGAGCGCATCTTGTAATTGGGCAAAGAAACTTGTGGCTGAAATGATCAGTGTGACGATACCGATCAGGCTGGCGATGTAACTGGCTTTTGGATTGCTGGTATTGGCCAGTATGGATTGAATCGCGCTGGCTCCCTGGTCACCAATGAGCCCTCTGATTTCATCGAATATATAACCGCTGACCGCGTCGCGGCCAAAGGCAAGCCCTGCGGTGGCGATTACAATCAGCAGCAAGGGGCCGATTGATAACATACTATAAAACGCCAGGGCCGCGCCGAGACGGGGCACCTTGTCATCATTCCATTCCCGGATGGTTTCTTTGAATATAAACCAGAAGGCCGGAAGCGTCAGGGGCGGACGCTTGCGTAGTGTATCCGTCATAAATGCCGCCGATGAGAGGAATCAAATGCGGATATCAGCACAATGCAAATAAAGAAAAAAGCCGGAGATGGTTATTTCTCCGGCCCTGACCTGGGAATGTATTAGCTGAGATCGGAGAGTGCGTTCATATCGTAACTATTCAGGCTCGGCGTGCCGTAATCAGCCGCAGACGCCGGACTGACGGCCGCGACGGCCACTGGCGAGGGTTCGGCACGGCGGCTTTGCAGGCAGCGTCCCTGGAAAAAAGCCCCGACATCAATGGCGATTTGATCGTGGGTAATGTCACCTTCCACATAGGCGGTGGCTTGCAGCTTGATCTGCTTGCCGGTAATCGAACCGACAATACGCCCGCGCACCTCGATGGTTTCAGCTTCAACCTTACCTTCGATATTACCGGATTCACCAACGATCAGATGGCCGACCTTGACATCTCCGCGTACGGTCCCGTCGAGGTGGAGATCACCGCTGCCGGTGATATTGCCTTCGATCAGCAGGCCGGATCCGAAGCTGGACAAAGGCCTCGCACCTGTGCCGGCCGTAGCGGGCTTGGTGCGGCTAAGGTTGACATTGGGCGTCTCCAGCGGTGGAATGACGACAGGCGTCGGCGTTGGCTTGGCGGCGGACGAGGTCGGTTTGCTAGTTTTGTTGAACATAATCTCCAGCCTTTAAGAAACGTGCGGGGTTTTGAGCGCGACCATTTTGCCAGACTTCGTAATGAAGGTGGTTGCCGGTCGAACGGCCTGTGCTGCCCATAGAAGCGATCCGTTGATCCACGGCCACCCGCTGACCGGGGTGTACGGCGGCGGAAGCCAGATGGGCATACCGGGTCTTGAAACCATTGCCATGATCAATCTCGACCACATTGCCATAGCCTGTACGGACGCCGACGAAAGAAACGATTCCGGGCGCCGTTGAATAGATGGGCGTCAGGTAAGGACCCGCGAAATCCTGCCCCTGATGCATATGAGGACGGTGATTAAAGGGGTCGAACCGTACCCCGAAGCCGCTGCTCTCGCGCGTGCCAATGGTCGGTCGGTCAAACGGCAGGGCCTGGGCACTGTTTTGCAAGCCACGCATATCGCTCAAATCCATGGCGGCATTGTGGATACGTTCGGCGAAATCTTCATCAACGCCCAAGAAACTGGCCAGGACCTTGTTATCCTTGGCACTGGTCAGCGGGCTTCCGGCGCCGCTTCCCGAAAAAGCCTGGGGATTAAGGCCGGCAATGCGGAAAGCGAGGCGCAGCTTTTCCGCTCGCGTCTTTGCAAAAACTTCGGCTTGGCTAACCATACGCTCCTGCTCGGCACGCACGGAATAAATGCGTTCGATAGGCGGCAGGCTATCATCTATGGGAGCCGGGGCAAGTGCGGCCATGGCACCGGGAACGCCCTTGAACTCCTTGAGCAGGTTAACCAGGCCCTGGTGACGCTTTTCGACCGTTTCAGCCAGTTGGTCCAGAGAGCCTGAATTGGCAGTAGCTTGCTGAGTGGCGATATCGAGACGCGCCTGACGGTCAGCGATCCAGCGTTCCGACTGGGCCTTGGCCATACGCAACTGATTTTCGGATCCGGCGCCATGGCTGGCCGCAAAAAACAGGGTGAAGCCGGTCGAAATCGCTAGCCATGTCACCAGCGCTGAGGCCAAAACGATAAAGGCAAGTTGCTTGACAGGGCTTAAAGCATAGCCACGCGTTTCGCTGCCGGTTCGAATGTAAAGCTGGCGTTCTGGAAATATAGATTCCATCCAGCTTCCTAGCGAGCCGTCGCTTGTCTTACTCGTCATTGCCGCCCCCTCAACCATTTGTTAATTATGCCTTCGTGACAGTCTTTGCGCAAGATGTATAACGCGACCGTGTGAAACGGACTGAGCAGTTGGTCAAAAAATTAATAAAAACAGTTATTTTTTAGGCTGATGATAACATCTGTCTCGATTTGATCGTCTTAGTATCCGGTGTTTCAAGATTGATGCCAAACTGCGTGCGTTAAAAAAATCGCCCATTAGGCGAGTTGTGGGTAACCGCCATCAGCCCTTGTGAATTTATAGGCTCGAGCCATGCGTAAATTCATTTTACTGTCATTAAACTAGCTTAAAAGTTTTTTATCGTGTGCAAGCTGTCGAGAACATCTTGAGTATGGGCCTTTACCTTCACTTTTCGCCATTCTTTTCTAATCATACCTGTGTCGTCGATAATAAAAGTGGATCGATCCGTGCCCATATAAGTACGGCCATACAAACTTTTTTCTACCCATGATCCAAACGCAGCAATTGTAGTGGTTTCGGGATCGGCCAGAAGCGGCATGCGCAGGCCATATTTCATTATAAATTTTTCGTGATCCTTGAGGCTGTCTTTTGACAGGCCATAGAGTTTCACACCCAAAGCTTCAAAGGCGGGCAGGGCGTCTGAGAACGCACAGGCTTCCTGCGTACAAGCAGGTGTATTGTCGGCAGGGTAAAGAAATAACACGGTCCAGCCAGCCTTGAGGTCTGCCAGGGACACCTGACCGCCGGCGCTTGATGCCAAACTGAAATCGGGTGAAGGATAAGGTGTGAAAGAAGTTTCAGATTTCAATGATTTCGCCATGACATCGCCTCGCTCTGTATCTAAAGAAGAAACGGGACGCATTAATGCTCTTTTGCGTCGTCCGTTCTATACACAACTGATCGATAGCCTAGCCGCCAATAAAGTAAAACAGCCGAACTTAAGTGAAGAAAATTTTCGATCTCATCCGCAAGCGGCTGCGCCTTTTCATCCTGGGCTGGGTGGTGTTTATGGTTGTGATCCTGGGCGCTAGGCTGGCCCAGGGACCGATACGCGTTGATGGTATTCGCTCGATCATCATATCTCGTCTTGAAGCGCAGTTGCCGCACACCGAAGCCAGCATCAAGCACCTGGATCTCGTGTGGTTCGGTGATGCGCGTGCTGTTGGCTTCCGTTTTGAAGACTTGATCATCACCGACCGGCAGCACCGGATCATCGCCCGTGCCGGAAAAATGGAAGCCGCCCTGGCGGCCGACAGTCTCGTGGTCGCGCATTTCGCGCCGGCGCGCCTGACGGCCGAGGATTTTTTCGTTGCGGCCTCAATCTCAAAAGAAGGCCGCTATGATCTGGGCTATGATGCTCACGGCAAGCCGGGACGCTCGAGCGGACTGGCGCGTTTCTTTTATGACCTGACCGGGCCAGAAAAGCTGGGTCAGCCGGTTAGCTTTACCCGCCAGCTCAGCCTGAAAAATGGCGCGTTACGCTTAATACAGGAGGGGGCACCACTCGACTGGACAGCCAATGTCTCCACAATCGATTTTACCAAGCTGCATGGCAAATTGACGGGCCACACCGCGCTTTCAATCGATGGGCTTGGCATGAAAGCCGGTGCTCCCGCCACTTTCAAAGCGGAAGCGTCAGGCCGGGTGGGGCTGACGCAAGCGACTATTTCGGCGGATATCCAAAATCTGGTGCCGAGCCGGGTGTTCCCGTCCATAGGCCTGACACGGGCGCTCGCCGGAATCAATGCGCCGGTCAATGGCGTGGCGCGTATTGATTACAGCCAGAAAAAAGGCTTTGAGGGCGCAAAGTTCGATCTTCATTCCGGTCAGGGACGCATTGATATTGGCGATTTCCACCAGACCTTCGAGGAAGCGCGTATAAAGGCCAACTATGCGTCCGCCACCCATACGGCGCGCTTCGATACCTTCCGCGTCAAGTCGCGGATGCTCGACACGGATCTAAAGGGTACTGTCATCATCCGGCCGGGCGAGGCCAGGGCAAAGCGCGACCTGGCCCTGGCCTTCAATTTCACCGGCCCGCGGATCACGGCGCGACTGGCCGATGATTTCGCCCTTCAGACCCTGACCAATGCCCGTCTTAATGGCGAATATATACCACGCCAGCGACGCTTGCAGATTAATAGTGTGACCGGCCTGCTTAATGGCGCGCCCCTTGCCAGCCAGGGCGTTATCTATACGGATGACCAGGGCGAGCTTGGCGCGGACCTGACCGCTCAGATCAAAGGGCATTTTACCAAAGAAGAGGTTTTTGCTTTTTGGCCTGAAGATTTGTCACCGAATACGCGCGCCAGCCTGATTGAACGCATTCGCAGCGGAGACTTTGCCAATGCCGATTTTGTTCTGAAAGCCGCGCCAGGTGATTTTCATCATCTTGAAAATCAGGATTTGCGGCTTAATTTCGACTTTCAGAATCTCGAACTGTATCTCGAAAGCCGCCTGAAAAACGCTCAGGATTTAAAAGGTCACGGCACATTGCTCGGCAATAGTTTCGCCATGGACGTGACTGGCGGCCGACTGGTTGATGTACAACTGACAAAGGGTGGTCTGAGTGTACCGGATTTTCGTGATCGAAAGGCGAAAACACATATATGGCTCGATGCCCAGGCCGATGTGCCGGGTGTGATTGAAGCCATAGACCCGATTACTGATCACCATCTCAACCAGAATGGTCTGATCCGCGACCGCCTGAGTGGCGGGGCGATGGCCCATGTAGAGATTGATTTTCCGGTTTTTGGCAATATCACTAACAATAACTTCAGCGTTAAGTTTCATGGCCAGATAAACAATGGCGCCTTCAAGCAGGCGGCGCTGGGCTGGGACATGACAGAAGGTCAGCTGGGTATTGATGGCGACCTGCTGGCGGACACGCTTGTCCTTAAGGGACCGGCCCATCTGGGACCGTATTATGGTGAGATCAATTATCGCACCCAGATGAATGTCAAATCACAGGCTGTCGACTTCAACGGCCATTTCAATGCGGCGCAGTTTGGCGGTTCGCCAAAAGTGCCGGTGGCGATTGCCGGGCAATTTACCATTGCCAACAGAGCCGGTCAGGGCAAGATTACCTCTGATATTTTTCGTGGCAATGTCAGCTGGAAGGGTAATCCTCAAGGCGATGAGGAACGCCCCACGGATATGCTGATCGAAGGCGCCATCCTGTCAGACGGCATGGAGGCGCAAGGATTACCTGTTTTCGAGCATCTGAAGCGTGAAATACCGACACGCATATCGTTGTTGCGTTCCGGTGATATCTGGAGTGGCGAACTCGATGCAGAAAGCTTGTCAGGCGATATCGCCTATATCCAGGGCACGCGTTCGCGACTGGTCTACAAGTCCACCATCACGCCGGATGAAGCCGACGAGATGGGCTATGGCGCCTTGCCTATGTTCAAGGAGCCGCGCCATCTGACCGTCAATATCTCACTGGATGGCCAGTCACGTGAAGCCCTGATCCGACTCGACCAGATGAGCGCTGTTCTTGGCTGGTCTGAAATTCCCGGCACAGATGAAATACGGCGCCGGCTTGACATGACTGTTATGCCTGATGACTGGTATGTCCTGGGTTTGCCCAAAGCCTTCTTTACTCCGCCGGCACCGGTAAATGTCACGGCTCTGTGGCAGCAGGACGATAAAGCCCTGACCGGCCAGGTGAAGATGCTCGACCAGACGATCGATTTCGACATGCCGTTACGTGGCCACGGCAGTCCGCCACCGATCATGCTGCCGAACACGTCGATCCCTTACGAACTTCAGGTGCGCGGCACCGCCAGCGATGCAATTCTTAAGGCGCTTGGCTATTCGCAAACGCCGGTTCGTATTGCGGGCAATGTTGGCCTGGTGTTCAGTCTTTATACCACCCCGGGGCAGCCCGCGGCCGTGCTTAATCTCGATGCCACCCATGCGCAGCTCGGTATCCGGGCCACAGATTGGATGAAGCCCTTGGGCGAAGAGGCGCAACTGGCTATTTCTATTGATGATCAGGGGAAAAATGGCGGTACTAACCTGTCACGGATATATGGCGAAGGACCCCATATCGGCATTGATGGCCGCGCCTCCTTCTCGGATACCGGCGATTTGCAGTTCGGTGATTTTTCAAGGCTTTATCTGAAGGACTTTGTCGACGTCGCCTTCAAATATTACGCTGTGCCTGATCAAAACACGAATGTTATCTCGATCAGTGGAAATCAACTTGATCTGCGTCCATGGCTGGACGCCAAAAAAGAACCTGTGCTCAAGACGGTCGCCGAAGTCGTTGCCCCTGCTAATCCCGCGCCCGGTCCGGCCACCCACCTTGTGGTCGACCTGGCACGGTTACGCATGGCGCCGGATGGGGTTTTCAACAACCTTAATCTTGATCTGACCTGGGATGGCCACAATGGCCTTAAGGGTACGGGCCGCGGCGAAAGCATGGATGGCAGCCCTTTTACTGTAAATATGGCACCAGAAGGCGCTTATAGTCTGTTTACGGCCAAGACAGGCAATCTCGGCAACGTCATAGAGACCGCAACAGGCAACCATAACGTCAAGGGCGGCGCAGCGGTTATTGATGGGGTCTACTCCGGTGGGCAAATCGACGCCTCAGTGCGAGGCCGTGACGTTCGCGTCCAACAGATACCTATCCTGGCGCAACTGCTGACGGTGGCCTCATTACAGGGGCTGAATGATACACTCGTTGGCGACGGCATTCTGTTTACCGATTTCGATTTTCCTATCCGCTACAAGGATAGTGTCGTCTTTATCCGTGACGGTTACGCCAAGGGTGAGGCATTGGGCATCAGTGTCTGGGGTACGACAGATCTGAACAGCAAGGCTTTGGCCCTGAGCGGAACGCTGATCCCCGCCTACGGCCTGAATGGCATTTTTGGTGATCTGAGATCCAGGGGACTGGGCCTGGTTGGCATCAAATACCATGTCCACGGTACACAAAAGGCGCCGGAAGTGCTGGTCAATCCGCTGTCCGTGGTCCTGCCCGGCTTCATGAAGGTGTGGTTCGATTCGAGTCGGAAAGAGCCGTTCCCCGCGCTGGATTTACCGACACTGGATGACAGGCTGGACGATCTCCGTGACAAAAACGACAAAAGCCTCAAGAAATAAGCCGGTGATCCGGTCAGCTCATTTTTTGAGTGCTCAGACGGGCTTGACCAGAACGATCTTTTTCTTGCCTTGTGAAATCTTGATGACGCCATCGCCATTCAAATCGGCTTTGGTGATCAGTTGATTGCCGTCATTGATCGCCACATCGTTGACACGCAGCCCACCGCCTTGGGCCAATCGGCGCGCCTCGCCATTAGAGGCTGTCAGACCGATATGGGTAGCGAGGGCCGCCAGCATGATGCCGTCTTCCAGCGTCGCCGTTTCTATTTCAACGGTTGGCAGATCAGCCGACAATACACCTTGCTCGAAGGCCTTCTGCGCCGTGTCGCGTGCCGTGGCGGCGGCTTCAGCACCATGAACCATCTTGGTGGCTTCATCGGCCAGGATTTTCTTGGCGTCATTGATCTCGGCGCCTTCGAGCTTTTCTAAGCGGGCGATCTCGTCCATCGGCAAGGTGGTGAACAGGCGCAGGAAACGGCCGACATCGGCATCTTCGGTATTGCGCCAGTACTGCCAGTAATCATAGGCACTGAGCATGTCGGCATTGAGCCAGATGGCGCCGCCCACCGTCTTGCCCATCTTGCCGCCGGAAGCTGTCGTCAGCAGGGGCGTGGTCAGGCCGAAAGCCGCCTTGGTATTCATCCGCCGCGTCAGTTCTACGCCGTTGATGATATTACCCCATTGGTCCGAGCCGCCCATTTGCAGGACGCAATTGTACTTTTCATTCAGTTCGCGGAAATCAACGGCCTGCATCAGCATGTAGTTGAATTCAAGGAAGGTCATCGGCTGTTCACGATCGAGCCGCAGCTTGACGGAATCAAAGGTCAACATGCGGTTAATGGTGAAGTGTGTACCGAAGGTGCGCAGGAATTCAACATAGCCGAACCTGGACAGCCAGTCGTCATTATTGACCATGATGGCGTCGTTACCATTATCGCCAAATGTGAGGAAGTTGGTGAACACGCGCCTGATGCCGTCCATATTGGACTGGATCTGTTCGTCGGTCAGCAGGGGGCGTTGGGTATCCTTGAAGGTCGGATCACCCACCTTGGTGGTGCCGCCGCCCATGAGCACGATCGGCTTGTGACCCGTCTGTTGCAGCCAATAGAGCAGCATGATCTGCACCAGCGAACCGGCATGCAGCGAGGAGGCCGTGGCATCAAAACCGATATAGCCGGTAATCATGCCTGCGGCTGCCAGGGCATCGAGCGCTTCGGCATCGGTGCTCTGGTGGATGAAGCCGCGCGCTTGCAGGGTGCGCAGAAATTCGGATTTGAAGCTGTGTTCGGTCATGATAGCTATATGTGTCAGAGTTGGGCCGTCTGTGTGGCCTGATATGCCGCGAAACGTCAAGACATAAGAGGGCCGCCATGATGAAAGTGCTGGGTTTTATGACCGGAACCTCCCTGGATGGCGTCGATATGGCGGTTCTGGAAACGGACGGCGAAGCCAAACTGATCTTTGGGCCCTGGGCGGAAATGCCGATGCCCGCGAAAACACGCAGCCTTCTGGAAGCGACCATAAAGGCGGCATTGGTGTGGCCGCGCGGCGAAGCGGAACCGGCGATTTTTGACGAGGCGCGTCAGGCTATTGTTGACTGTCACTTTCAAGCGGCCAGTGAATTCCTGGCGCAAAACAGTATGAGCTTCGCAGATTTCGACGCTCTGGGCGTACATGGCCAGACGGTACTGCATGAGAGGCCACAAGGTGGCATTCCTGGCCGGACTATTCAGCTTTTCGATGGCCAGGCTTTCGCCGATCTGACCGGCGTGCCGGTGGTTTGCGATTTCCGGACGGCGGATGTTGCGGCAGGCGGAGAGGGCGCACCCCTGGCGCCGGTTTATCACCGCGCGCTGGTGAAGAATGCAGGGATCAACTTGCCGCTGGTGGTTGTCAATCTCGGCGGCGTCGCCAATATCAGTGTCATGGACGATAACGGCATTACCGCGCTCGATACGGGGCCGGCCAACGGCTTAATGGATCAGTGGATGCGGCAGCATGGCCGCGGCGATTATGACCATGAGGGGCGGATCGCGGCCAGCGGTCAGGTCGATATGGATATAGTTGCTGATTATATGGCGCACCACTACTTCATGACGCCAGCGCCCAAATCACTCGATCGTTATGATTTCACTTTGCAAGCGATCTCGAATTTGAGCTTCGAAGATGGCCTGGCTACCCTAAGCGCCTTCACTGTGCAAAGCTTGCTGGCCGGTATATCGCTGGCCGGAGTCACACCTGAAACCGTTGTGCTTGCCGGCGGCGGCCGACATAATGCCCATCTGGTCCGGCAAATTACCAATGCATTAGCGCCGGTCAGGGTCATGTTGGCCGAAGCGCTCGACTGGCGCGGCGGGGCCATAGAGGCCGAGGCCTTCGCCTATATGGCCGTGCGCTCACTGAAGGGGCTGCCTATTTCTTTCCCCGGCACGACGGGCATCAAGATGCCCCTGACAGGAGGCGTTGTCAGCTATCCCCGTTCGGCCATTCGCATGTCGATATAGGCGCCGACGCGGCGTTCAACTTCCGGCAACTGGTCGTTCCAGAAGTGGTTGGCTTCCGGCACGACTTCGGCATCAATGGTGATGCCCTTCTGTGTGCGCAGCTTGGCGACGACGCGATCGACTTCGGCGGTCGGCACGATGGAATCATTACCGCCATGCAGGAACATGCCGGAAGCCGGGCAGGGCGCCAGGAAGCTGAAATCATAGGCATTGGTCGGCGGCGATACCGAGATAAAACCATCGGTTTCCGGCCTGCGCATAAGCAACTGCATGCCGATATAGGCGCCGAAATCATAGCCGGCGACCCAGAATTGTGAAGCGGTCGGGTTCTTGGCCTGCAACCAGTCAAGCGCCGTGGCGGCATCCGCCAGTTCGCCGATGCCGGAATCAAATTCGCCTTGTGATTTTTGCACACCGCGGAAATTGAAGCGCAGGACCGAAAAGCCGCGGGTCATGAACAGGTGGAACAATTGCACCGTGACCGGATTATTCATATGGCCGCCCGCCTTGGGGTGCGGATGCAGA
>CAMLIY010000033.1 GCA_946480125.1 uncultured Asticcacaulis sp. | reverse complement strand
CGCGCCGCTCTTTGAGGACCACCTTGCCGCCTTTACGCCCGCGCGCCTCAATGACGCCCGGCGTATATTTAACTTGCCATTCCAAATGGCCCAGTGCCGGCATGGCTTTTACGCCCAGGCTTTTGCCATTGAGGAACAACTCGACCTCATCAAGGTTTGAATAGACCCAGACCGGGATGTCCTGGCCTTCTTTACCGGGCCAGTCCAAGTGCGGGAACAGATGCAGGGCGGGCGCCTTGCCCCACCACGCCTTGTAATAATAGTAGTAGTCCTTCGGAAAGCCGCACATATCGACAATGCCGAAATTCGAATTGATAGAGGGCCAGCCAAACGGCGAGGGTTCCCCTCGGTAATCGAATCCCGTCCAGGCAAAACCACCGGCCGCCCAGTCGCGGGTGGCGTAGAACTTCCACCAGTTTTCCGGTGATTTCTTCCACGGCACCTCGCCGTCGAAGCTGCTCGTGACATTGCGTTTCCAATCCATGCTGTACTCGCCCCGGGTGGAGACATCGCTGGCATCTTCGGTACATATAACCGGACGCTCCGGGTGACGCTGATGGAAATTATCGGGAAATTCCCGATGATAGTTGAAGCCGATGACATCCACCGCCTCCGATGGTCCTTTCTCATTATCGGCATTGACGGCTGCCGTGACCGGCCGGGTCGGATCCAGTTCGTGACACAAGGCCACCATGGTGCGGGCAATCTTGGCGCCCTGTTCGGCCAGTTCGCCCTGAAGGGCGTTTTCTTCATTGCCGATCGACCAGATGATCACCGAGGGCGAATTGCGGTAGCGCTTGATCATGATTTCAAGCTGGGCCAGCCCTTCCGGACTGGAACTCATGGCGCGTGTTTCGACCATCATCATCACGCCCATGCGGTCACACGCCTCCACCAGTTCCGGGGTGGGCATGTTGTGGGATGAGCGGATGGCGTTGCACCCCATGCCCTGCATGACTTCAACACGGAAGGCCTGAAGCCGGTCCGGCAAGGCTGCGCCGACGCCGGCGTGATCCTGGTGGTTGCACACGCCCTGGATTTTCAGGTTTTGGTCATTGAGGAAAAAGCCCTTGTCCGCCGTGAAGACCGCCGTGCGCACGCCAAAGGGGATCACCTCGCCGTCGCGCGGTTTGCCATTGGTCTCGACCGTGACGGTGGCGGTATAGAGATTGGGATTTTCCACCGACCACAAGGCCGGGTTCACCAATTCGGCGCTCGCTTCAAACGCCAGTGAGCCATCGGGGCCGACCGTCTGAACGGGTGTCTCAGCCGTCGCCACCGTGACGCCCCTGGCATCGCGGATGATCCAGCTGACCTTGGCAGCGGCCGGTTCCGCCTCTTGGTTTTCGACGATGGTGGCGAGCGCCAGACCGGCCATACCCGTCTTCAGGGTGCTGCGCACCGTGCTTTCCCAGCGGCCGAGATGCACGGCGTCCGTCTTGGTCAGCCAGACGTGGCGATAAATGCCGGCGCCTTCGTAAAACCAGCCATCGCCAAAACTGGCGTCAACGCGCACGGCGATATAGTTTTTGGCGCCATAGGCGAGATAGTCCGTCAGGTCGAAACGGAAGGGGGTGTAGCCATTGGTGTTGCGGCCGATAAAGCAGCCATTGACGAACACCATCACATCGCGGAAGGCGCCGTCGAATTCGACCCAGATGCGGCGGCCGAGATCACCCGCCGGAATGTCAAATTCACGGTGATACCAGCCGACGCTGGTTTCCGGATAGCGGCGGCCGAGTGGCTTGAAGCCGTGCGAGCGTAGCTGATTGTCGCCTTCACCGCTGTCATCATGGACGAAGGGCAGTTCAACGCCCCAGTCATGCGGCAGGTCAACCGAACGCCACGCGCTGACATCGAAACCCGCCTTGGCAAACTTGAAATTGCCGGTCTTGGAAAAATCGGCCTGACCATATCCAAAGCCTAAGTCCTTCGTCGGATCGGCGCCGTGCCCCAGGATAAACTTCCAGCCGAAATCGAAAAGAAGCTGTTCACGCGGCAAGGTCTTAGCCCCGCCGCCGGTCTTGTCTGACTGGGCAAAAGTCACAGGCGCATAGCCGAGAACGGAGACGCTCGTCAGCAGCAGGCCGGTCTTGACGAGTTGGCGGCGGGAAATCTCTGTCATGTCTTTTTCCTTGGTTTCGGCTTTATTGCAGGCTGAGACGTAAATCCGTTGGGGCCTGATTGCGCATGACGCGCACCCTGACCTCATGACGCCAGCGGCGGCTTTGCAATTCGGCGATCAGGTCTTCGGTCTTATTGATGGCTTGCGTATTTTCGCCTGTATCGCCCGGCAAGGCGACAATGACATCGCCCGGTTTAAGCCCGGCGGCATCAGCAGGTCCGCCCGCCTCAACCGACAACACCATGACGCCGGCTATGGTTGGCAAACCCGCCGCCGATTGCTCACCGGCGGTCGTCACCGATTTGACGGTCATGCCGGCCACGGATTTGGTGGCTGCGGCTTCGCCCTGAGACGCATCGGTCAAGGGCAGGGGATAGGCCGGATGCGCGGCGCGCTGGCGGAGACGCTCAGGTCGAACACCGAAGTCCGTCATTGAAAAGTTTTTGAAGCCGATGCGAGTGGCCAGACTACCCGGACGGACAGAATAATCGCCCTTTGCAGGCGCGACAAACTCAGGCTGACCAAACACGGAATGCCCGTCCGTTCCGTTGGCGTGGGCCTGATCAAGCGCGGCCAGGTTGGGCAGCAGGTTTTCATCGACGCGCTTGCCCCATTGCATGATGCGGATGGGTTGATAGGCGGTCATGACGATATTGTGCTCGAACACATCATCGCTGTTGGTAAACCAGACATGCGGATGCAGGGTGTTGTTGAGCAGGATATTATTGCGGACGGTGCGGTCAAAGCCTTCGCGCAGTTTCAACCCGCCGGACAGCATAAGGTTGTCCTCGATGATGTAATTGCTGGCGCCGTCATCGAGATCGACATCCCAGCCATGGTCGCAGCGCCAGCGATTGTGTCGCAGAATGATCGGCTCGACGGCGTCCAGCGCGGTCAGGCCACGATTTGCCAGGGTGCGCCGGTCCATTTCTTCACGATCGGGGTCCCAGTAGCGATCACGCCCCCAGCTATTGAATGAGCCGTGGTCGCCGGTTTCACGCACGGTATCGAACACGTCATTGTCGGCGATGAGATGGCCGCCCCAGGTGCCGTCACCGATATTGATGCCGGCGCGCGGCAGGCGATAAATGCTGTTGTGACTGATCGTTATGCGTGCCGCCATCGAGATTTCGACGCCGGCAGACTGCTTTTCAAGGAAGCCGTTGTCATGGATGAGATTGTCTTCGGCGATGCTGTTCGCCGGATAATTGTCAGTCTTGGGACCGGCTACCGGGTCGATGGCGGCCACGGGCTGAGACTGGTGATATTCGAACAGCGGTGAACGGACAGCTTCGGGACGGCCGACGAAGGAGATGGCGCTGGCACCGATATCGAATATCTCATTGCGGCGTATGCCGATATGGCGTGCGTGACCATTGACCACCACGCCATTGCCGCCATCCTCGGTGATCTCGCCATCGGTGATCTCGACATGCTCAGCATTTTCGATTACGATGGCACCGAGGCGTGAAAACTTCCAGTCGGAGCGCAGCAGGGGTTCTTCCGTCTTCAGGAAGGTCGGCTCGGCGTAACGATAGGAGAGATTTTGCAGCCGGACATCATGGACAGGCTGGCTTGCGCCGGCGATCCTAACGATGGTTTCAAGCTGGCTGGCGACAAAGCCGTCAGACGGCGGCGGCTCAAGCCCAGACGGCATAAAGTACAACCAGTGGTCTTTCGTATCGAGATACCATTCGCCGGGCGCATCCAGTTCTTCGCGGATGTTTTCGACATAGCGCTCGGTTTCGCTCGGTCCCATCTCGCGGTTGTTGCCGACCGGCGCCGCCAGATCGAGCGTCCCATCCGGCTTTTTGCCGCGAATGACGATGTGCATATCGCCCCAGCGGCTGGCATGAATGGCATGGATTATGCCACCCGCCGGATCAGCCCATCGCGCAACCCTGGCAGGCGAGGTGGCGACGGCGGAGACGCCGCCCATCGGCAGGGCGTCAGGGTCATAGTTCGGATAACGCGCCCGCACCAGGCGCTGGCCATTCAGCCACAGCAGGCTGAAAGCCGGGCCGTCGACATACGCCCGCCAGGTGCGCTGATCGACTTTTTCCCAGCGTAATCCGCTTAATGGCCGGCCACCACTCAAAATGGCGGTCTGGTCTTTCGGACCGCGAATGATCCGGGGTTTGGCGCGGGTGCCCGAAAATGTTTCGTCGAGCACCAGTGGCTGATCAAGAAAATAGGTGCCCGGCGCCAACTGAATGACCGAGGTGTTTTTACCGGGCTTTTGTACAGCCGCCTGAAGTTCCGCCGCTGTATGGACCCGTGTTATCGATGCACAGCCGGTACACAGAAGCAGAGCCGTCAAGCCGGCAGCCCACGATAAAGCCTCAATTTTAGCAGGCCGTATTACATGCATTTCACCACCCGGCGTTTCCAAATTATTTTAAACCATTAATAAAAGTAATTTTCGCTCTTGAAAATGAAAAAAGTACGACAATTCATTTTTTTTGAGATTGTAACAGGATTTGGGATCGCTGGCCTGTTCGAGCAGAGCAAAAAAACCATGATGTACCTCACCAACAACGTTGAAATGCGCAACGAAGTCAGCGGGGCTCTGGGAATCGGCTATGCAGATTTGCGTTAAATGGAGGCGTTGATAATCATTTGCTATCAACAGCGACGGTAGCGTCTGGCAGGACGCATCAAATTCGTCACGCGCCATAAGGCTGTAAAGCGCCATGACTTGCGATCAGGAAAATTCAAGCCGGTAATTATGGCCTTTTTTGAAGGCAAGAGCCTGCTCGGTGATATCAACTGGAGAGCCATCCAGTCGTGCGGCCGGTTGATGCGCAGGTGCTCTGATCTGTAACTGTATATCCGCTGACGGACGCAGATCCACCCGTGTCGGTTCCCCTGTCGCCCAGGCTATGTCCACTTCAAAGCCACCCCGGCCTTTCAGGCCTGTTACGCGACCTTTGGGCCAAGCCTGTGGCAGGGCGGGCAAAATTCTGAGCTTGCTCTTGTGGCTTTGCATCAGCATCTCCGCAAGGGCGGCGGTGGCGCCCAGATTGCCGTCGATCTGAAATATCTGGCCGTCGCCGCGGGGATGGGTATCGAAGTAATTTTTCGCGGTCGATTCCCGGAAGAGTTTGGTGAGCATGGCTTCCGCGGCGTCGCCTTCTCCTAAGCGGGCGCGGAACAGTGTAAGCCAGGCGGCACTCCAGCCGGTTTGGCCGCCACCATGGACGAGGCGTGCGGCTAAGGTTTTCCGTGCGGCATCGGCCAGTTCAGGCGTCTCTTCCAGGTCAATTTCCGTGCCCGGATAAAGTCCGAACAAATGTGAGATATGACGGTGGCCGGGCTCGGCTTCCTTGAAGGGCAGCGGCCATTCCATAATGCGCCCGTCAGGGCCGATATTGAGCCGCCGCAACCGGGCGATAGCCGAGGCACACTGAGCCTGTAGTGCCTCGTCAGTGTTCAGACGTGCGGCGGCTTGCAGCGTATGGTCAAGGACCGAAAAGGCGATCGATTGCGACATCGCAGGGCCCATCGTGATATTGCCCCGGTCGCCATTGGGAAGCACATAGGTATTCTCGGGAGATGTTGCAGGACCAGCAACGAGTTCACCTGTATCAGGATGCGCGACCAGATAATCGAGCGTGAAGACCGCACAGTCACGCAGGACAGGATAGGCCCTTCTTTTCAGGAATTCTGCGTCACCGGTATATTGATAATGTTCCCACAAATGCAGGCTGAGCCAGGCAAGCCCTTCTGGCCACAGGCCCCATTCAAGCTGACCGTCCAGAGCCGTGTGCCCCCAGGGGTTGGTGGTGTAGTGAGCAGCCGCTCCCCGGCAACCATAGGCAATGCGCGCGGTCGTCCGTGCATGCGGAATGAGGCGGTCGATGTAGTCGAAGAGAGGGAACTGTAGCTGGCCAAGTCCGCACACTTCACTCGGCCAATAGTTCATCTGCAGGTTTATGTTGATATGATAGTCCGAGCTCCAGGGGGGCGCGAAGCCATCCGCCCACAGGCCCTGAAGGTTTGCCGGCAGCGAACCCGGCCGGGAGGCGGAAATAAGCAAATATCTGCCAAAATTGAAATAGGCCTCTGCCATGGCAGGATCCATCAAGCCTTCTCGGACAGACTGCAAACGGGAGTCGGCATAGGTTTCAGCGGGCGTGGCGCCAAGTTCGAGCGTCATCGTATCGAATAAAGACAGGTGGTCCTGTTTCTGACGTTCGAGGATCGCGGACCAGCTGAGGGGATTTGTCTTTGCCTGTACGGCTTGCGTCTGACCCGCCGCATCCGGTCTGATCAGGTCGGTCGCGGCACACAGCCGCAAGGTTATATTCTGCGCGTTCCGAATATCGTAGCCGTCGTCTGTGGCTGTAACCTTTCCGCCCGAGGCTGTGCAGGTCAGCCGAGCGCTGAACTGGGTGCCATAGGGTTGGGGGCGCCCCGACAGATGAACGGAACCCTCTTCGGCGCGCACTGTCGCATCCTGATCGCGCGCCAGGCGGACGCGCAAGGTTAGGCCCGAAGCGGCCGTCGTTTCCAGGCGTATCGCCAGCAACTGGTCCGGAGAGGATGTGACAAGGGTGCGGGTATAAAGATCCTTGCCGGCACGATAGCGGATACGGGCGGCGCCTTCGGTCATATCCAGTTCCCGGTAGTATTCCGAGATCGGGCCTTGGTGCTGAAAATCGAGGAAGAGATCACCTAGCATCTGGTAGCTGCCGTAGGTCTCTGCGTTCATCGGAGTCATCATTTGCGACTGGGCCAGTCTATTGGCCTCAAGATATTCGCCGGCGAACAGAAGGCGACGCACCTCTGGCAATGCGGAAAGACTTTCCGGACGATCATCCTGAGCGGATCGCCCGGACCACAATTCGATGTGGTTAAGCTGAATTCGCTCGCTCATGACCCGTCCGAAGACCATGGCGCCAATCCGGCCATTACCCAGCGGGAGGGCTTCGATCCATTCGTTCGCGGGTGTCGCGAAACGGAGCCGGCGGGTTGAACGCAGTCCGGTATTTGCCTGCGCAACGGAGAGGGAGGTTGCCAGGAAAGGCAGGCTGCTCATGGAAAAGAGAGCGGCGCGTCGTGTGAAGTCAACCATGGCAGTCTCTTAAGGCTCCGGATGATGCCAGATGCAGGCGCGATGATGGCTCTGATGAGGCGATGGATAGCGGGGCCACGTCGAGATTCGCGACGGCGTATGCATCCATTGCCATTATACAGGTTACGTCACACTACCGCCGGACGCTTTAGTTGCAATAGTAAAAATCGTTTTCCTGATAAAAACATTTTCGGCATTAAATTTAGCCGAGACACAGGTGCGGGCAGAGGTTTTGATGGGGGAGGTTGGCTATGCAACGGTTGAATACCTGCAACTGGCACGGTCGCTTAGGTTGCCGGGCAGGAGGCAACTGTTTGTCGAACGTCACAGCGGCGCCAGCGCATCGTGACGTTCTTTTATCAGAGATCAAACGGCAGGTACTGTCAGCATGAACCGTCAAGGCGCGGTTCGGGCGGCATTATCCAGGCATTATTCGTCCGGAAGATATCATCCGGACTGAAGTGTGGCGCAGTTCATAGCGGGGAATAACGATCTGCTGCGCCACGCGCCAGACCCGTTCGTTCCCCCAATGCATTACGCGTTCAGCTTATCCTTCAGGGCCTTGGCAGGCTGGAAGGTGATCTTCTTTGAAGCCGCGATCTGCACGACGGCGCCAGTAGAGGGATTGCGTCCTTCACGAGCGGGCGCATCCTTGGTCTTGAATTTTCCAAAGCCGGGAAAGTTGACTTCATCGCCGGCCACAGCGGCATCTGTGATGGCCTTCAGGACGTCATCAATAAAGGTCTTGGCGACGCTTTTTGAAACGCCATGGGCAGCGGCGAGCTTTTCAGTCAGTTCGGTGGTGTTCATTCAATTAATCCTTTTTTGTAGCGGAATGGACAAGATCGCGATTCACAGGCCTTTGTACGTCGAGTCGCTTAAACGGGTCCAACTTAATCGGGCAAGCCTAATAAGATCGCGACGGTCAGTAAATTCAGAAAATGCGTTCTGGTTGCCGGTATCATCATTTTTTAATGGCGGGAAGCTTGCGGACGTCAGGCCACAAGTGCCGACATCGATATATTGTCCATGATAGCGCTGTCATTTCGATTGACAGTTGAGGCAGTCAGATGTCAGGTTATTATTCAGCGGCTTGTATTACGGATATCTTGCCTGATAATATCGACAGGAGCGGAATGTGTCTGCAGGTGAGGCATTGTGAGTGAGGATCGAGGCAAATCCCGTGCGCGTGCATCGAGTACGGGGCGTGTGACACTGGATGATATCGCAAAAAAAGTAGGGGCCTCCAGCATCACTGTGTCACGTGCTTTCCAAAAGCCGGATATGGTCTCGGAAGCCTTGCGGGCACACATTTACAAGGTCGCCAGCGAAATCGGTTATGTTCGTAATCGCGCCGCCAGCGCCTTGGCTTCATCCAGATCGATGAATGTCGCTGTTATCGTGCCTTCACTGGGAAACAGCGTATTTGTTGACACGATTAACGGCCTTGAAAAAATCCTGCGATCACGGGGCTATCAGATATTGCTGGGTGTCAGCAACTATTCTTCAGACGAAGAAGAGGCTTTGGTTCAGGCTTATATGGCTTTCGACCCTGACGGCATTATTCTGACCGGCGTGAATTACCGGGATTCTGTTCGGCGCATGGTTGAGCGCGCCGGCATACCCGTTGTTCACATGATGGAACTCACCAACCTGCCCGGGCTTTATAGTGTCGGTTTCTCGCAGGAGGCGGCCGCGGAAGCCATGACCCGCCACCTGTTGCACCAGGGCTACAAGCGCATCGCGTTTGTAGCGTCACAGCTCGATTCGCGTACCCTGGCCCGCAACCGCGGTTACCGGGATACCTTGATTGCGGCCAACCTGTATGACTCTGCCCGCGAGCTTCTGGTGCCTGAACCGTCTTCGATCAGTCTGGGTGGAGTGCTGCTTGAGCGTATGATTCAGCAGGCGCCGGATTGCGATGCGATTTTCTTCTGTAACGATGATCTGGCGCACGGCGCCTTATTCGCTTGTCAGCGCCTGGGTATTTCCGTGCCTGGTCAGGTTGCGATCGCTGGCTTCAATGATTTGCCCGCATCGGCGCATATCGTCCCCTCGCTCACAACAGTGGCCACGCCGCGTTATGAAATAGGTGTGCGATCGGCGCAGATGCTTGTTGATCTTATTGAAGGTCACAAACCCGCTCGACACAGCATTAATCTCGGCTTCGTGATGAAGCCGCGCCAAAGCGCATGACCGCTTAAGAGCTTATAAGTCCTTATAATTTAATGACTTATGGCCCGAATCGTATTGCGGATAGCGTCTTTTATTGCCCACTTGACATAACGTGATTCTTGGGGCAGTTTTTGCCGTATCAGTGTTCGGGCAGATAATGTTAGCGCTAGCATTGGTAAAATAAATATACTGGGAATAACGCCTGATGCTTGGTTTGCGCCAAGGCATTTGAATAAAAGCTCATTGTTAGCGCTGTCATAGTAATTCCGGGCAATATGCTTAGGAAAGCGAGACAATTATGCCAAAACCGACAGGTTTCGGTCTCGTTGAAATGTTAGCGCTGTCATCACTGGGCAAATAACAGTTAATGTTCAAGGGAAAGACACGAATGTTCAGTTTAAAGCGCCACCTCTATATATGTTCAGTTTCAGCCCTAGTGCTCGCCGCGGTTGCGGGCGGGGTTCATGCCCAATCCTCGGCTCCGGCACCATCGGAGGGGGTGGTTTCGGCGGACGATGACACTGTCGTCGTCATTACCGCCTCGCGCATTGTATCGCGCGGTTTCAAGGCGCCAACGCCGACAACGTCGATAAGTGCGACTGACATCGCCAATCAGGCGCAACCCAATATTTTTACGACGATCGTGCAACTGCCGTCGCTTCAGGGGTCAAGTGGTACGGCGACCAATACTTTCAGTACGTCCAGTGGCCAGCAGGGCTTGAGCTCGTTTGCTTTGCGCGGGCTGGGCGTCAGCCGTACCCTGACCCTGCTCGACGGACAACGCGTTGTGCCCGCCAATATTGGCACCGGCGCCCCGGACATCAGCCTGTTTCCGCAACTGCTTGTGAAGCGTGTTGATGTGGTCAATGGCGGCGCTTCCGCTTCCTGGGGATCGGACGCCGTAGGCGGTGTCGTGAACTTTATCACTGAAAAGCATTTTGAAGGCTTTAAGGGCAATTTCGAAGTGGGGGAAACAACCTACGGCGATGATAAGCAGGGCCTTTTCCAGGTAGCGTTTGGCAAGTCGTTTCTCGATGGCAGGCTTCACACGGAGTTTGCTCTGGAATATCATCGCGAAGACGGTGTGCCTGCCGGCGATTTCGGTGAACAGGCAGCCAATGGCCGTGACTGGTATCGCAGTTCGACCCTGGTTAATACGGGCATCACTAACAACGGATCGCCACAATTCGTATCTGTGGATCACGCGCAATCCATCACCTATTCGAAGTATGGCCTGATTACGTCAGGGCCTCTTCAGGGCATCGCCTTTGATCAGAATGGCAACCCTTATAATTTCGTCTATGGTTCGGGTGGTGTGCCCCAAAAAGACGCTGCCGGCACGGTGAGCGGATGCTATGTGGGCTTTTGCGTAGGCGGAGATACCTCTGCCAATGTGGGCGTCGGGGCTACCCTTCAGTCGGGTATCATTCGTTCAAACTTTTACAATCGGACGTCTTTTGACCTGAATGCCGACAATGAAATCTATTTCTCCGTCAATCTTGCCAAGGTCGATACGCATAACCAGCCCAATCCAGGCTTTACAGAGCCGGGGCTGGTTATCCAGTGCTCAAATCCGTATGTGCCGGCATCCATATCCGCTCAATGCACATCGAATGGAATTACTAGCTTCAAGTTGGGGACCGTTACACCCTTCCTGCCGAGTATCCGGGTTAATACCGAGCGGAAACAGGAACGATTTGTTGTCGGCGCGGATGGCAAATTCGATCTGTTTGGAACGAACTGGAATTACGATGCCTATTACGAGCACGGCAAGGAAACATCGGATATCGCGGTCCACAACCTCCTTCTGAAGGCCCGCTTTACCGCGGCAATAGACGCAATCAGCTTGAACGGCGCCATCGTTTGCCGTGATCCGGTTGCGCGGGCCAATGGCTGCCAGCCGATCAATGTCATCGGCAATCAAACGCCGAACGCATCGACGATTGCCTACCTACAGCCAGCTGTAGGGGCATTCCAGCACACGATTCAAACCCAGGATGTCGCCGCCGTCAGTGTGTCGGGTGAACCGTTCTCGTTGTGGGCTGGCCCTGTGTCGATCGCTTTTGGCGCCGAAGGTCGCCGTGAGTGGTATCGGGCCGTGGCCGATCCTTATGGCAATGGGACTTCGAGCCCTTATAATGCTGATTATCCGGCAGACCCTCTGTTAAGTACGAGTGGGGGTAATTTTTACGCCGGCAATTATCGTAATGGTACGGGCAGCTACAATGTCGTTGAGGCGTTCCTGGAATTCAATGTGCCTTTGATTAACTCGGAGGGGCTTGGTCAGCTCAACATGAATGCCGCGGGGCGTGCTGAAAAATACAGCACCGCTGGCAATGCCGATGCATGGAAGGTAGGTTTTACCTGGGATACGCCATTCAGCGGTTTGAGATTCCGAACCGTCAGGTCGCAAGACGTCCGAGCGCCGAACCTGAACGATTTGTTTGGTCCTACAACCTCGACCAATATGCCAAACTTCACCAATCCGTTTAACAACACGACGTTGACCATATCTCAGAATGCCGGTTCAAACCCAAATCTTAAGCCGGAAATTGCTCAGAACTTCAACTTCGGTGTCGTTTTGGCGAATCCGAGCTGGGCGCCTAAATTCAACGCGTCGATCGATTATTATGACATCAAATTGACAGACGCGATTGGCGCCGGACCTAACGCTACCCAGCTGGTTCAATACTGTTTCGATGGCTCTGTGCCTTCAGCTTGCAGCACGTTTGATCTGACGGGGGCTAACCCTTATGTGAACGTAGGCAGCATCAACGCCGCATCGATCCGGACAAGTGGTGTCGATTACGAGGTCAGCTATCAGGTGCCTCGTCCGCTGGGTCTGAAGGGTAATCTCGTCTTGCGGGGGCTGGCAACGAATGTGCGCGATTTCACAACGGTTCCGGGTCTGCCTGGTACAGTCGCCACGCAATCTGCCGGGCAGAATTCAGGGGCCACTCCGGATTGGAAAGCGTTGTTTGTCCAGAGCTACACGACAAACACCTACAGCCTTACGCTTCAGGAGCGGTGGTTCAGTGACGGCGTGATTGGCACTCAGTATGTCGTTTGCAGTTCTGGGTGTCCGGTGTCGACAACCAATAACCCGACCCTTGATAATAACAGCATGCCTGGGGCGACCTATGTCGACCTTGCCGGTTCCTATAATATCAGCAAGAGCGTGGTAGCCTACTTCAAGATCGACAATATGTTCGACGTCGCGCCGATACCGTTGCCCCAGACAAATACCGGACTTGATATCAATCCGGCGCTCTATGACACGATCGGCCGTTTCTATCACGCGGGCCTTCGGTTTACGTTCTAGAAATAGCGGACATCCGCCGCTGCTGGCGGATGCCCGCTCCCGATCGTCAGCCAGGATACCCTGAGCAACCTGTACCTGCCTGTACCATCTCGTCTTTGACGCGGTATTACGCGGCATAGCCCCGTGCCGTCCGCCAGATCTCCCGGCTGGCTGGCTGCACCTGACTTTGGCCTTTGCGCATTCTACTGTGCATCTTTACGGGCCGCATGTTTCCGGACGTAACGGTCTTCTCCCGATTTCGTCCGGGAACATGACTTTTTTATGTGATTATTTTTTTGAGGCTTGGCTTGACACATACGGCACCAGCAATCGTCATTATGGGCATTAGCGGGTGTGGGAAATCCACCCTGGGACAGCGCCTTTCACAGGCCACAGGATATGAATTTATCGAAGGGGATAAACTTCATCTGCCTGAACATATCGCCAAAATGGCGGGGGGGATGGCCTTGACCGATGAGGACCGTTGGCCATGGCTCGAACGGATCGCGGGCGCACTGACGATGCCGCATAACCGAAACGGCCAAGGCGAGGCGGGGCTGATTGTCTCCTGCTCAGCCTTAAAACGAAGCTATCGCGACCTGTTGCGGTCCCGCGTTGGCGACTCGTTATTGTTCATTTTCCCCATAGTTTCAATGGACGTTCTCCGGTTTCGGCTGCGTAACCGCCCTGACCACTATATGCCGCTCAGTCTTCTGGACAGCCAGATGGCGACCCTTGAACCGCCAATGCCTGACGAACGCATCCTGACCATAGACGGTGAAGCCAGTCCGGATCAGTCTGTCGATCTGATCATAGGATTTCTGTCTTCAAGAAACGACATCTATGCCTGCGTATCACCTGGATAACACGCAAGGCCTGTAATTACTGTTTTGACAACATTTGCCTGTTACGGAGACCTTACTCAGATGGCTTACAAATCCTTGATGCTGACAGCAGGGCTTATATCCCTGACATTTGCAGCCGCACCGGCATGGTCTCTGACAGGAAAGGGCTCCGTTTTCCTGACCGCACCTGACGACCGGATGGCGATAACCGTCAAAGGCGTAGGCGATGGCAAGGCGGATGATACGGCCGCCATCCAAGCCGCCCTCGATACTGCGGCGAAATCGGGCGCTGGCGGCATTGTCTGGCTGCCGTCCGGGCGATATCGCATCAGCCGCAGTCTGCTCATTCCCGCGGCTGTACGCTTATTTGGCGTCGGCCCTACGCGGCCTGTGCTGATGCTGGCTGACAAGTCGCCGGGGTTCGACAAGGGTGTGGTCACTATGGTTATCTTCACCGGCGCCGATCAGTACGCCACGGGGCCGGTCCCGGTGCCGGTGCCTTCGGCCTTACCATCGGCGCCTCCTGTGCGCGATGCCAATTCGGGAACCTTTTATTCCGCCTTGTCCAATGTCGATTTTGAGATGGGCAAGGGCAATCCCGCGGCGGCAGGCGTCCGTATGCGCATCGCCCAGCATGCGTTCCTCAGCCATATCGATTTTCACCTTGAATCGGGGTTCGCCGGCATTTACCAGGCTGGCAACGAGGCGGAAGATCTGCATTTCTATGGTGGCCGGTATGGCATCGTCACCGAAAAGACTTCGCCCGCCTGGCAGTTCACCCTTATCGATTCGCGTTTTGAAGGGCAGCGTGAAGCGGCCATCCGCGAACATGAGGTTGACTTGACCCTGGTCAACATTACGATCAGCGATACACCGATAGGCATTGATATCGACCGCGGCTACAGCGACAGCCTTTGGGGTAAGGATGTGCGCTTCGAGCGCATTTCAAAAGCCGCCGTGGTGATCAGTAATGAAAACAGCCCCTTTACCCAGATCGGCTTCGATAATGCGCTGGCGAGCCAGGTGCCCGTTTTCGCGCGTTTCCGCGACAGCGGAAAAGCGGTCAGTGGACCTGGGGCGAATTATCGCGTCACGGCCTTCAACTACGGTCTTAAGATCGATGATCTGGGCCAGACAGGTCATTTCGACACCCATTTTAAGGCTGCACCCTTGGCGCAACTTCCGAAATGGCAGGGACCCGTTTTGCCCGCCCTTCCATCTGTTGATCAATGGGTCGATGTCCGCACGCTGGGCGTGGTCGGTGACGGCGAAACCGATGATACGGCGGCTCTGCAAAAGGCGATCGACGGTCACAAGGTCATCTATCTGCCAACGGGACATTATCTCGTCAGCGACACGCTTCGTCTGCGTAGCGATACGGTCCTGATCGGGTTGCACCCCAGTGTGACCCAGATCACCCTGGCCGAAAGCACCCCGGCTTTTCAGGGAGTTGGCAGCGCAAGGGCCCTGGTTGAGAGCGCGAAGGGCGGCAATGCTATCGTCTTCGGCATTGGCCTGTTCACCGGCGGCATCAATCCGCGCGCCACGGCGCTGTTGTGGAAGGCCGGTGAAGGTTCACTGGTCGAGGATGTGCGCATCCATGGCGGACACGGCACTCTTTTGCCCAACGGCAAGCGGGTCGATTTTTCCGATCCGAAATTCCGCATGGATGGTCAACATGCCGGCATCTGGGTGACCGATGGCGGCGGCGGCACCTTTGTGGCGAACTGGACGCCCAATACCATGGCGGATTCAGGCTTTTATGTCAGCAACACCAAAACGCCCGGCCACGTCTATGAGTTGTCGGCCGAGCACCACAATCGCCACGAAATCGTTCTCGACGGCGTAGAGAACTGGGAGTTCCTGGCGCCTCAAACCGAGCAGGAAGTTATCGATGGTCTGGAATCGATGTCGCTGGAAGTGCGTAATTCTAAAAACATCCTGTTTGCCAACTATCACGCCTATCGGGTGACACGCAGTCTGAAACCCGCTCCGACAGCGGTTAAGCTGTTCAATTCCGAAAATATCCGCTTCCGCAATATGTCGACCAATGCCGAGAGCGGCTATGCGACCTGCGATGCCAATGGGTGCGGCACCTATCTTCGCGCCAGCAAATTTCCGTTCGAGAACGCCATTACCGACGTGACGCACAAGCTTGAGGTGCGCGAGCGTCAATTCGCGGTGCTTGATGTGTCCGGCACGCCGCACGTGCCGCCGCCGCCGCCCTTGCCGGCCGGTCTGGAGTCGGCGAAAATCGAAAAACTGGAAGGTGGCTTCTATTCCATCGCCGGCGCAACGGTCGACGCTGACGGCAATCTCTATTTCGTCGACCACCATTTTCAGCGGATCTATCGCTGGTCGCAGGCGCGCGGCCTTGAAGTTGTGAGTGATGCGCCGCTTGATGCCGTTAATCTTGCCGCCGATCATTCAGGCCATCTGATGGTGCTGTCTTCGGATGGCCCCGATGCCAGTGTCTATAGTCTCGATCCATGGGGGCTTACGCCGGAGATCACACGCATAGCCGCCACGCCGGTGGCGCCGCATCCGGACGCTGTCACCGCCTTGCCCGGAAATCTGTGGAACAATGGCGAATTCCGCGATCAGCTAAATCCACAGACCTACGAATTTACGACGCTTGCGGAAATGTTCAAACGCGACTTGGCGCTTCCGAAAGCGATGGAATACGTATCGCCGGATGGCAGTCTTGTTCTGCCGGCCTTTCGCGTATACAAACAGGGGCCGATCAATTTCCAGGGCTGGCGGTTCTCCGACACGCTCGATACCTATGGCTTTGTCATGGCCAGGGCCGGCGAACAGGTGACATTGGCCAATAGCTCCGAAGGCAGGGTGTATCAGGGTCTCGTCGGCGCGGGCGGAAGAGTTACGGATCTGAAACCGCTCACGGACCGGGCGGGCGAGAGTGTCGCCATTGACGCGAAGGGGCGGCTTTTTGTCGCGAATGGGCAGATATTTGTCTATGATGCGACTGGCCGCGGTTTGGGGCGCATTGATACGCCGGAGCGGCCGCTTCAGCTGATTTTTGGTGGTGCTGACCATCAGACCTTATTCATCCTGACTCACCATAGTCTGTATGCTCTCAACGTACAGGGTTTCTGATCATGTTATTTGACCTGGCTCCCCAGACCACTGTTTTACTCACTGTGCTTGCTGCCGTTCTGTTTCTGATCGTCATGATTGCCTGGCTGAAAATCCAGCCCTTGCTGGCTTTTGTCGTGGCGTCAATATTCGCCGCCTTACTGCTGCAAATGCCACTGGATCAGGTGACTCACTCGATCGAGAAGGGTATTGGAGACATGGTTGGAGGGCTGGCAGTTCTCCTGGCCCTGGGGGCTATTTTCGGCAAGATTGTAGCTGACAGCGGTGCGGCAAAAAAAATATCACAGGTATTGATCAAAGCCTTCGGCGACAAACGTATCGCATTGGCGCTCTGCCTGACAGGTTTTATCGTCGGCATTCCGCTCTTTTACAATGTGGGCTTTGTCCTGCTTGTGCCGCTGATCTTTTCCGTATGGCGCCAATCGGGCCGGCCGATCGTTTACCTGGCCGTTCCTGTAATGGCCGGGCTCTCGATTGCGCATGGCTTTTTGCCTCCGCATCCCTCACCAGCGGCCATCGTGCCGATGTTCGGGGCCAATATGGGCTTGACCCTGATTTATGGCTTGATCGTCGGCATTCCGACCGCCCTCATCGCCGGACCGTTATTTGCTTTAAGTGTTAAACATATCCAGGCCGACCCGCCGCGATTATTTGTGGCTGATGACGTCGCAGGCGAGCGATTGCCATCGGCGGCGAATGCCTTCCTGACCGCTCTGCTGCCGGTTATCTTGTTGGCAGGCTTTACCTTGCTCGGTTACTGGCAGGGCCTCGATGCTCAGGCCAGAATTCTGATCGGCTTTTTGGGTAATCCAATGATCGTGATGCTTGTATCGGTAGTCGTAGCGCTGGTGACGCTGGGGACTGCGCGCGGGATGAGGCTGGACGGCCTGATGGCTGGTTCCGGCACGGCCTTGCGCGAGATCGCCCCCATTCTGTTGATAATCGCGGGTGCTGGCGCCTTGAAACAGATTTTCGTCGATGGCGGCGTCGATGATCAGCTAGGTGTATTGCTGAAGGGATTGCCCATCCCCCCCCTGGTTCTCGGCTGGTTGATCGCAGGCGTTATACGTATCGCCCTGGGGTCAGCGACAGTGGCCGGTTTGACTGCGGCAGGACTTGTTGCGCCGCTGGTAAAGACGAGCGGCGTGGACCCCAACCTGATGGTTTTGGCGGTTGGGGCAGGCAGCCTGATGTTCAGTCACGTCAATGATTCAGGCTTTTGGATGTTCAAGGAATATTTCGGATTGTCGGTTAAGGATACCCTGCGATCCTGGACTTTAATGGAAGGTCTGGTCGGAATATTCGGGCTAATATTCACGCTCACCCTCAGTTTCTGCATTGGTTAAGGCTCGCGCGGCTCATAGGCTGTCCGCCGGCCTGGCAGTTAAAGCGATTTCAGCGAGATTGAGGCTGAAGTCAGGTGCTCTGATGTAGCCATAATCTTGATCCCGCCCGCGCCGGTCACCTGAACAATCGCGCAAGCCAGGCCGTTGAATGCCTTTCGCTCGGAGGCCTTGTCGGGCTCATGGCTGTTCGGATTGCCATTGCCGACACCGATCACTGCCCCTGGCCCGGAGACAGCGAACTTGATCAAATTGTCCGCCTTCGGCACTGGCCGGCCCCTGGCGTCAAACACCTCGGCCTTGATGACCGTGCAATCCATTCCGTCATTGACTAGCGACGTGCGATCGGTGGTCAGCACGATCTTCGCTGGCGCGCCGGCCGTTTCGCGCGTGTCCTTCAGGATGACCTTGCCGGCCTTGTAGGCGAAGGCTTCGATCTTGCCGGGCTGATACGGCACGGTCCATTCGACGTGCAAATCCTTTGTGACCGTCTTGCGACCGGCTGACTTGCCGTTGACGAACAGCTCGACCTCATCGGCATTGCTATGCGCCCAGACGGAAATCTCCTGGCCTTCCTGGCCTTCCCAGTTCCAGTGCGGAAAGAGGTGCAGCAGCGGTTCCGGCCGCCACCAGGCGCGGTAATAATAGTAATTGTCCTTCGGGAAGCCGCAGGTATCGAGCGCACCGAACTGGGATGATATCGACGGCCATGCGCTATAGGGCGTCGGCTCACCGCGATAATCAAAGCCCGTCCAGATAAAGCCGCCGGCGATATAAGGCTTGGCGTCGAAATGCGGCCACCAGCCCTCGGCGGTCGTGGCCCACCACGGCGCGGTCGTATCATAGGCCGGTACGATATGGGCGGCATCATCCTTGACATACTCGCCGCGCGTCGAAACGGTCGAGGCGGTTTCGGTGCCGACAATCGGCTTGTTGGGAAACTTGTCGTGGAAGCCGTCAATGACCTGATCATGGTAGTTGAAACCGATGACGTCGATCACCTCG
>CAMLIY010000032.1 GCA_946480125.1 uncultured Asticcacaulis sp. | reverse complement strand
ATGAGCCGCCGCACCCTTGACGGTGGCGACGAGGTTGGGAATCAGGTCGGCGCGGTTCTGATACGCATTCTGGACATCCGCCCAGGATTGCTTGGCCTGTTCTTCCTTGGTCGGGATATTGTTGACCCCGCAACTGGCGAGGCTCAACGCAAGACCGGCAACAGCGGCAAGGCCGAGTATACGCGAACCAAGAAAACGTGAGAATGTCATGAAAGGCGCTCCTTTGTTGCCCAATGCGCAGGAGAACGCCATATGCGCCCCCTACGCCGCTCCTATGTGGCCCTTTCTAACGCAATTTAAAGAGGGCTGGAAGAGGCGGCGATAAATACCGCAATCTGCATACGGTAAGTTGGGGTCATGCGCTTATAATAATTGCTGAACAAGGCTAGGCCGCGCACATCTGCGTTGTACTTTGTGTGTGCGGCATTGGCTTATGCATTACATAATCCGTCAGGTCGTCAAGGTCCGAAGGAATTTCCCGGGTAATCTTGAAGCCGCTGCGCAAACAGAAATTGACGGCTGTATCATGGTCCTTGTGAATGCACATGACGACATCTTCGGCCGGCGCGAAATAATCCTGCGCGGCATGGATCAGTGCCTTACCCAGGCCAAATCCGCGGAAATCGGCCATGACGCACAGCTTTGTGATCCAGATGCGCGTACCTTCGAGGTGCGCCGAGCAGAAGCCGACATCGACACGGCCGACGCGAATGATGAAGAAGACATGCCCGCGTTGCATGATATCGTCTTCCAGTCTGTCGCGATCAAAGGTCTGGCTGACCAGCCGGTCTATCTGATCGGGCGGTATGCTGGCGCGATAGGACTTGGGCCAGATCTGCAAAGCGAGATCGCGAACGATATCGAGTTCTGAAACGGATATGGGTCGGGTTTGCGGCGTCAGGGTCATGGTGTGGCTCCATGGCTTCTAGGTGAGAAGGGGAAGGCTCATCCTCAGATAGGCTTAGAAGACTCTATAATTCGCGCAGAAATAGGGCGAGTTTTCCTTGTCGCGCTTTTTAATCAGATATTAGTAGAGGTTAACACACAAGGTCTGCGCGGTTAAGTTGCTAAATGAACGGTAACGGGTTTGTTATGCGTCTGTATTTCCCGTCATGCGCGTGGCGATGCCGAAGGGAAAAGGGCCAGCATCCGATTTGCGTCATCAATCAGGCTTAAGTTACAGCGCCCGCTGCATCACATAATCCGTAAATCTATATGGTCCCATCTGCACAGGCACCTCGGACTCAACATGAAAACCTGAGCGTAAATAATAATTGATTGCCGGCGTATTGTCCTTGTTGACATAGAGTGCCAGTTCTCGTGCTGTAAAATGGCTAAGCGCCGCCTCGATCAGTTCCTTGCCGAGGCCCAGCCCCCGAAACTCATCACGTACATACAGTTTTTTCAGCCACAGGCGTTCGCCATCCACATAGGCGGACGCATAGCCCACATCCATTTCGTTGACTCGCGCTATCCAGAAGACATGGTTATCTTCCAGCATTTCGCTTTCCAGCGTGTCGGTGGCGTAGAGGACGGCCAGCATGGCGTCGACCCGATCGGGACCAATGATGTTCCGGTAGCATTTCGGCCAGATAATCAGAGCCAGTTCGCGTACAATTTCCAATTCGTCAACGTCGATACGACGTATCCGGACGGTCCGGGCCATGGTCTCTTCCTGCTTTTCGAAGGCTTTTCTTGTCTTCAGGCAGAGACTATGTGGCACAATTCCATAAACGCCAAGCAAATAAGCGTCCGTTATCTGGTCGTCTTGAGGCCGACGACACGTCCCGGCATGCCTGCGGCATCGAAATAGAACTCGTTATCTACGGTCTGGCTTTCCAAAACCGTGGTGAAGCCATTGGCGGCGGGTTTAGATCGCGTGACATGGGGGGTGCTGTCGGTTGTGGCGGGGCCGGTGCTCAGAGCCTCACCGATGACACGACCTTTCAGCGATCCCTTTGACGGCAGATCGAAGCCAAGGATATGCGCCAGGGTCGGGGTGATATCCGCATTGGAGACCGGTGACTGATCGGCATAACCGGCTTTGAAATCGGGTCCGATGGCCGCCATGAAATTGCGTGTATTGGCGCGGGTGAAGCCGCCGTGATTGCCCTGGCCCTGTTGCAGGTTGGTGTCATTTATCATTACCGAGCAGAGTTCGGGCTGATGCCATTTTTTCAGACAGGACGGCAAGGCATAATCGGCGAAGCTGACATAGATGGCGGGGCGGGGCGTCAGGGCGCCGCCGCGCAGGCCCACGGCGCTCATGGGAAGTGTGCCCGCAATGGACCCCAGTTCATCATCGACAAACAGGGCCGCCACATAGTCTTGCTGTGTCAGGGCGGCGATAATCCTGGGTGCCAGGTCTTTTGCCTTGGCCGGATCGAGAAAAAGCAGTTCGGAACCGCCGGAACCTACCGCCAGTATATCGGGCTGCCCGGCATTGCCGCCTATGGCTGAATAGTTGTGCGGATGCTCACCCTTGTCTATATCGATCGGCGTTTTATAGGCATCGAGCAGAGGCAGGTTCAGCGCCTTCGCCAGGTCGATGGCGAGGAAGCCTTCCGGCAGATAGCCTTTCACCGTGTCATCGGGATAGGCGTGCTTGCCTGCGAAAGAGGTCTTCGACTGGCGGGCGATGGTCGAGAAGCCGTGATCGGCGGTGACGAAGATATCGGTATTGTCGTAGACGCCCAGCTCTTTCAGCCTGGTAATCAAAGCTTGCAGATTGTCCGAGGCGTTTCGCACGGCGGCCAGAGAGGTCGGGCCATTGATGCCGGGGGAGAGTTTGTTGAGACTGTCGCCGGTGTTATGTTGTGTGCCGTCCGGGTCGCGCGACCAGTAGACAAGCGCGAAGGGCTGACCCGCCGCCACAAAGCGGGGCAGGATCACCTTGGTGGTTACATCGGTAAACCACTGTTGCTGATAGATATTGGCGACCATCACGCCGGGCATGTTGTAGGCGCCGGCGGATTGATTGAGGCCCCGGTCACGCGCTTCGGTTTCCAGACCGGCATCTTTTATGGCCTGCATCACATCGGCCGCCACCGGAATGGCGTGGTTCTTTTCCCAGCGGGTGCCGGTCGAGTCATCGATGAAGATGGTGCTGGCGCCATCGGCCGCGGTGATGTCCTGAATCAGGACCGGGCCTTCCTTGCCAATGGCCGCGGTCTGGTAATGATTTTGCCGCGCCAGGGCCAGCAGGCTCATCTCGTTGAGGTAGTTGTTGCCGTAAAGACCGTTGGTTTCTTTCAGGATGGCGTCGTTTTCCATGAAATGAACCGAGCCGGGTTCATATTTCAAGGGGGGCAGAGCCAGCGAATTCGACCATTCGCCGGTGTCGCCTATGCCATGGCCGGTGGCGATGGCCGAAGCATTGGTGGTGGTGACGGTCGGGTAGAGCGAATGCGAATTGCGGAAATCGACGCCTTTTTTCTGAATGTCAAAAAAGGTCGGCGCGGTATCCTGATTGACGATGCCGTAGCGCAGGCCGTCCGCGACGAAGATGATAATATTGCGGGGTTTATCGGCAGCGTCACTCATGCCCGCGCTGACGAGAAAACCGAACATGGCCAGGCACAGGTGGCGGGTCAAATTATGGATTTTCATCATCACGGACTCTCCTCATAACGCGCTTTCCGTCACTTAAAGTCCGAACCGTGACACTTTGATGTAAGGCACGGTGTTATGTGAAAAATGACTTTTACGCGAATGATCGGCAGCCAAGTTGTTCACTGGCTATGGCTTGAAAATCGTGAGCACGATCGTCCGTATGAAGCGGTGGTTTTTGAAATTTTGTACGTTGATTTGGCTGGCGGGAGGATATATTCTCAAAACCATGGCAAATAGCGACAAATTTTCCGACCTTGATTCGTTTGACCGCGAATTGATCAAGGTTTTGCGCACTGACGCGCGTGCGACCTCGGCCGATCTTGGCGAAGCGGTGGGCCTCAGTCCTTCCGCGGCGCACCGCCGGGTCAAGATTCTGGAGCAAAAGGGTGTCATCACCGGCTATCGCGCCGTCATCGCCGAAAATGTTCAGGGAAAGCAGGGCACGGTGTTCGTGCATGTGACACTTACCGACCAGCGCCGCGAAACATTCGAGAAGTTCGAGAAGGCGGCTCTGGCCTGTGCGGCTATCGAAGAATGCCACCTTATGTCGGGCGAGGCGGATTACCTGCTGAAAATTGTCCTGCGTGAAAGCCTGTCCTACGAAGACGTCCACCGCGACGTGCTGTCGATCATGCCGGGCGTGTCGAAACTGGCGTCGAGTTTCTCGATCCGCACCGTAAAGATGGGCTAATTCGACGTATCATCCTCGCTGATCGCCTGAACCACATCTGCGCGATCGGCCGGCGGCAGCTTGTCGGCGGCGTTGAGCAGCATATCCTGCGCCACGATCTGCGCTTGATTATTCTTTTCGCGCAGGGCGGCGAAGCGTTTCTGCGCTTCAGCGCGGTTATAGTGCGGGCTGGCAATATAGTGTTTCAGATCGCGGCGGGCCTTTCGAACCTCTTTAAGGCGCGCGCGCAGCACAGGCCGGGCATCGGCCAGGCTGGCCTTGACCGCCGCCTGGGTCGGCGCTGGCATCCGGGCGATATGGGCTTCGCTGAGAGTGATCGGCGCGGCGTCATGCCGGGCCATCTCTGCTTTGATAAAGAGGCCGGCCAAAACGGCGCCCTGAAGCACATTCAAGGCGAGCAATACGGCTATGGCGGCGCCTGTTTTCCAGTTGGTCCTCACCTTAGCCTCCTATACCCGCCATCAGGGCCACACCGGCAATATCCAGGCTTTCGCCAGCGGCGATGCCGATGCCGAGACCGAGCGCGGCGCATCCGGCCAGAGCCGCAAGCTTGTAACCGATGGCGTACTGCCATTCGGTCATGGCGCGCATTATGTTTTCCGTTGCCGCCTGCCGCCATGGCTTCTGTTGCGGGAGGCGCAGCGCCTCGTTGATCAGGCGCGCATGCATATCCGGCGCGGGAGCATCGATCTCCCACTTTTGCAACAGGGACTTCAATTCGGGATCAAGACGGTCTGTCATGCGGTCAATCTCTGCTTCAAAGCCTTCTTTCCGCGGAACAGAAGGGCTTCCAGGGCGCTGGTGGTGGTGTTCATGATGCGGGCCGCCTCGGCTTGCGAAAACTCTTCGTAATAGACAAGGGTGAGGGCCATTTGCTGTGTCGGTGGCAGGGTGGCTATGGCCTGTTTAAGGTGGCGTGAGGAATCGGCCCTGATCCGCAAATCTTCGCCGGTCGGGGCGGTGTCGCTCAAACGCTCTGTGTAGTCGTCGAGATTTTCGGAGGGCGGTTTTCGCCGGCGCAGCCGATCAAGTGCGGCATTGGAAACGATGCGGTAAAACCAGGTGCCAAAAGCGCTGCGTGACGGATCAAAGGCGGCCGCCTTTTGCCAGACCCTTGAGATGGCTTCCTGTGCGACTTCCTCGGCGTCTTCGCGGTTTTGCAGCAGGCGGAAAGCAATAGCATAGGCACGGCCCAGGTAGCGGCCAGCCAGTTGCCGGAAAGCGACGGACTCCCCCCGCACCACCTGCGCCATGAGGTGTTCGTCTGTCAGCAGGCTCGTCATCGGTATTGCAAACGGCCCGCCATCGGTTGTGTCCAGGGAATATCTCACCGCTTTTACGCCTGTCCCTCTGTTCGTTCAACCCGGTTGTCACGAGATGATACGCAGCGGCGGGCGTAAATCCTGCGCGGTCCGAGAAAGCGTAATGCAAGAAAAAGCCCCCGCGACCGACTGGTCCCGAGGGCTTTTTTTTCTGTGCGCCGCTCGAACCTGGCGCAGTCAGAATTCTTGTGGTCAAAGCTTAAGACGCAAGCTTACTGGACGGTTTCCAAAACGTCCTGTCGCTGGATGGTCTTGATGCGCTCGATTTCTTCCTTGAGCTTAAGCTTCTTTCGCTTGAGTTCCTTTAGGTATAGAGAGTCCACGGAGGGGCTTCGTTCTTCGCGGGCAATGATCGTTTTGAGGGATTGATGACGTTGGTCGAGTTCACGAACTCTCGCTTCAATGGTCATTAGGCAATGTCCTTCAATGTCTCTATTGCCGGAACCCCAATGTTCCGGCCCTTACAGGGAACACCCGGAAGACGCGAATGTGTAATCACAAACCGTTACATGCGATCACGGTAACGAGAGAATTATAGTATAGGCTGCATTAAGCAATTCTACGTTATGATAAATGATAAAATGAAACCTAATCAACGTCTTATTGTCGCCATAAGTGGCGCGTCCGGAGCAATTTATGGTATCCGCGCGCTTGAAATGCTTAAGGCCGCAGGTATTGAAACGCACCTGGTTGTTTCAAAGGCGGCGGCCTTGTCACTGGAAGCCGAAACGGACCAGTCACTGTCCGGTCTCCATGCCCTGGCCGACGTGTCCTACAAGCCGGCCGATATCGGGGCAGCCATTGCTTCAGGGTCCTTCCGAACGCTGGGCATGCTGATCGCGCCTTGCTCGATTAAAACGCTTGGCGAAATTACAACCGGCGTGACCTCATCCCTTGTCAGCCGTGCGGCTGATGTCTGTTTGAAAGAGCGCCGCCGGCTGGTATTGATGGTGCGTGAAAGCCCCCTTCATCTCGGCCACCTGCGTTCGATGGCCGCTGTAACGGAAATGGGCGCCATCGTCGCCCCGCCGATGCCGGCCTTTTATACCAAGCCGCAAAGTCTCGATGAGATGGTGCGGCAGAGTGTGGCGCGAACCCTGGCCCTGTTCGATATCGACGTGCCGATGACCCGCTGGGGTGAGGATATCAGCCTGTGAGATTTTGGGATTGGGCCGTACAAGCCTATGCAGGCGCGGGGGTGGCCGCGGCCTGTCTCAGCTTGCAGGATGAGGACGGCCAGAATGTGCCACTGCTGCTGTGGGCAGCCTGGCTGAGCGGACTAGGCATCACGGTTGGCGAACCGCAAGCTCTTGAGGCGGTGGTTTTGACGCGGAGCTGGTCGGATACACTGATCTCGCCGCTAAGGCTATTGCGCAGACGTCTGAAAGCAGAACTGTCAACGGGCGACGAAGCTTTACGATTGCCTTTGCGCGAAAAAATAAAAGTGATTGAACTGGAGGCCGAACAGGCTCTTATGGAGGCGCTATCGGCATTGGAAGTTGCCAGAAATGCGTCAATAAATCAGAATGTTAAAGCCGATTTGTTTGCCAGTTTAAAAGCCGTGTCTTACGCCTGGAACAAGGAAATGCCGGAAAGCGCGCTTTTACGTCTGAGCGAAGCCCTTTCGGAGGGTGGTTTTTTGCAGTATAAAGGCCAGGAGGGGGCAACGCTTAGGTCTCCTTTTGTCCTTTAGCTTCAACCCCTTAAAGCCTGAGAGGAGTCGACGTTTCATGCACGACGACAGCAACATCCGGACCTTGCGCGGAAATGACAATCTGCATCTGGTCAAAACGGATGGCCAAACAGGCAAGGGCGATTCTGATAAGGACATCGAGCGCCGCATCGCCCAGCGTCTCGAAGGCGAGCACACCTATATCGGGCTTGTGCCTGAAGAGATGGTTCAGCATGATGATCTTGAACCGCGTATTCGTGAACTGCCGATCGATAACGAAGTTGTGGCCCTGCGCAATGAATGCGCTTTATTGAAGCAGGAACACAAGGATCTCGATGATTCCATCAGTGCGCTGGAAATCGTGCCCTTGCCAGATCAGATTTTGATTGCGCGTTTGAAGCGCAAGAAACTGGCCTTGCGTGATCAGATTGCCAAGATTGAAGACAAGATTCGTCCGGATATCATCGCCTGAGCGATAGTTAGACAAGCAAAGAAACTTTCAATCTAAACCGGCAAACCCATAGTCTCATCCGACTTAGCGCCAATAAAGGTGCCCTTCATCTTCAAATCTGTATCCATCCAGACGATATCGGCCCGCTGACCCACAGACAGAGATCCGCGCGAAGCGCCAAGTCCCAGAAAATGCGCCGGGGCCGTGGCTGCCATGATAGCGGCTTCAGGCAAGGTGCGGCCGATATGCTCGACCGTATTGCGCACGGCGGTGGCCATATCGAGATCGGATCCGGCGAGTGTGCCGTCCGGGCCAACGCAGACGCCATCGCGTACAATAATAGTCTGGCCGTTAAGCACGAAGGTCTTGGTTTCAGACCCGACGGTAGGCATGGCGTCCGTGACCAGCATGAAATGATCAATCGGGCGTGTCCGCAAGGCGATGCGCAGCGCCGCCCAATCAACATGGTGACCATCGGCGATAAGGCCGGAATAACTTGTGAGGTTTTCCAGCGCCGCCCCGACGACGCCCGGCGCACGATGGGTTAGCGGCGTCATGGCGTTGAAGAGGTGGGTAAAACCGGTAAGTCCGGCTTTCAAAGCCTCTACGGTTGTTTCATAGGTCGCATTGGTATGGCCGGCGGCCAGTATGACCCCCGCCGCAGCCAGTTCGGCGATATCTTCCGGTGTGCAGTTTTCCGGCGCCAGGGTCACAAGGGTCTTGCCACGCTTCAGGCTTTTGAGCAGGGCCTTGGACTCAGCATCGAGCGTTCTGAACATCTCCGGATTGTGGATGCCCTTGCGTTGCTTCGAAATAAAGGGACCCTCGATATGGATTCCGAGTACGCCAGGCACACCTTGAGCGATGGCCTCTTCTGTGGCGCGCATGGCGGCATCAATCACGCTTAACTCATCGCTGATGAGGGTGGGCAGGAAGGCGGTGGTACCATATTTGCGATGGGCCGCACCAATGGCGGCGATGCCTGCCGCTGTCGTTTCGTCGTTGAACAGGACGCCGCCGCCGCCATTGACCTGAGTGTCGATAAAGCCCGGCAGCAGATAGCCTCCCTCTACATCGATCATCTCGCCGGTGGCGGCATGATCACCCACCGCCGCGATGGTCTGGCCTTCGCAGGTCAGGGTGCCCGTGATCAACCGGCCGTCCGGCGTGGTGATCTGCGCGTTTATAAAGCTGATCGATGTCATACCGTTTTCGTGACCTTGTTGAGGTGAGGCGGGCTGTCGGGGTCAAGCCCACGCGCTACGGACAGGCTGTTGGCCAGACGGTAGAAGCTCTGGATCTGCAGGATGGGTTCAAGCGCGGGAACGCCTAACAGGGCTGGCAAATGCACAGTGCTTTCAAGCATACCGGCCGGATTAGCCAGCAGAACCGATGCGCCGCGCGCCGCAAATTCCTGCGCCGCTTCGCGGACACCCTCACCGGCCGTATCAGAGGTGGCGAAACCGATGATCGGAAAGCCGTCATTAATAATCGCCATGGGGCCATGCTTGACCTCGGCTGAGGAAAAAGCCTCGGCGTGCAGGGCGCAGGTTTCCTTGAGCTTCAGCGCTGCTTCCTGAGCGACAGCAAAACTGTAGCCGCGGCCGATGACGAACAGGTTGCGCGCTGATTGCAGCACGGGCAGAGCGGGAGTCCAGTCGAGGGCAAACGCCGCATTCAGCTGTGCCGGCAGATCATTCAAGCCATCGGTCAGCGCTTCATCGCCCGACCAGGCAGCGACAATAGCGGCCAGGCCACCGAGCGAGGCGATGTAGGACTTGGTGGCGGCCACGGACTTTTCAGGGCCGGCGCACAATGGCAACAGTTCATCGGCCAGGGCGGCCAGAGGCGAGGCCTCGTCATTGACCAGGGCCACAACATAGGCGCCGGCTTTGCGGTGGGCTTCTACCGTGGCCAGCAGGTCGGGCGAACGCCCTGATTGTGAAATGGCAATGCACAGCGAATCCGCCGCCACTACGGGCGCTGCATAGATGGAGGAGACTGACATGGCGGCGGTCGAGGTGGGGACACCGGTCAGGGTTTCGATCAGGTATTTGCCATAGGTCGCGGCATGGTCTGAGGACCCGCGCGCCACGGTGGTGACCGAACGCGGCGGGTTGCTTTTCAGGCGCGCACCCAGGCGGGCCAGGGCGGCCTTGTTATGGGTAAGGAAGCGCTGGACGGCCGCGCCGCCTTCAGCGGCTTCGGCGAACATCAACGTCTTTTCAGCGTCGATCGGCAGTTTGGTAAGCGTAGAGGGCATTAGACAATCCTTGAAGTAACAGTCAGCTTATATCGTTGAGTTCCGCGACCACGTCGTAGGCGTCTCCGCGATAATAGGACTGGGTGAATTCGGCGGCGCGGCCATCCTGGAGAAAGCCGCGACGTTCGATGAAGAGGCCGGGATCTCCCGGTTTGACGCCGAGGCGTTCGGCCTGTTCCGGCAGGAAGGCGACGGCGCGCAGGCGTTGCAAGGCGCGTATCGGTCGATGGCCCGTTTTTTCCAGCGCGTCATAAAGCGAGCTGGTGACCGCTTCGGGAGAAGACAGGCAATAGCCGGGGATGGTCGAATATTCGAGCGCCATGGTGGTGTTGTCGGCGTAACGGACGCGGTGGAATCGGTAGACCAGCGCGCCCGGCGACAGACCAAGTGACAGCGACTCTTCTGGCGTGACCGCGCCTGCCGATTTCGATACCCATTCCGAATGGGGTTTGCGGCCGCGTGAAATCATGTCCTCCGAGAAGGAAGAGAGTTTGGAAAAACTTTTTTCAACGCGAGATGCCACAAAGGTGCCCGCGCCGCGACGGCGAGTCAGCAAACCTTCAGAAACCAGCCCGTCGATCGCCTTGCGCACAGTGATGCGAGAAACGTCAAAAGCTTCTGCCAGGTCACGTTCTGGCGGGATGGCGTCATCCTGATGTAACTGACGGCTTTGAATGGCATCGCGAAGGGCCCGCTGCAATTGCAGATAAAGCGGTGATGGATCGTCCTTGGTCAGGTGGCCTATGGTATCAGCAAACGACATTTCTGAGGCTTTCGCTGCGGAGTGAGTTTGGGCTGCGTAGGTTTTTGTTCGGGAAGGGGCATTCATGAGGGGGTTCCGCCGTTTAACAGCATCGCTTTCAAATGGGCCACTGATTGAGCATCGGTGTCGCGCATTGTAGCGGTGACGTAACCGAGTGCGAAGGCACGGTTTTCATGCGGCGGCAGAGGCGCATTGCAAGAGGCGTGAATGGCGGTAATGCCGGCGCCGAGAATCGCTGCGACATTTTCCGCCGTTATGCCTTTCCCGGCCAGAATTTCGATTCGCCGGGTTCCATCCGAATTAGCGGCTTGTTTTACCAGGGCAGCCAGGCTTTCGAGACCTTGCGCCGCCGTCTGTCCACCACCTGAAGTCAGAACCGTATCTATGCCGAGAGATATGACAATCTCCAGAGCCTCGGCGAGATCGGGTGCGAGATCAAAACCTCGATGCATAGCTACGGCGAGACCATGCGCCTTGGCGTGAATCACGAGACTTTTGAGAGCGGATTCATCGAGGGCGCCGGATGTCAGGTTGGCGCCCAGCACCACGCCTTCCAGGCCGCTTGAGGCCGCTGCCACGATATCATTATGCATAATATGCAGCTCATCGGTCGTATAGGTAAAATCACCCGCGCGTGGTCGGATCATGGCGCGGGTCGGGATGCCGCGTTCATTGCCGCTGTCCGCCGCCAGACGCATCAGACCACCGGAAGGGGTGAGCCCGCCTTCGACCAGCGCCGCTACCAATTCTACGCGGTCAGCGCCATGGTCCATGGCCGTGCGCAAACCAGCGGCAGTGTCCACGACGACTTCCAGTAAAAGGGGGGGCGCCGATTTGAGCATGTCTTTTGACATTAGGGGGTCACCGTTTCGCGCAGGTCGCCGCCAAGTCCGTTGCTGGTGCCGTGGGCCATTAAAAGCGCACCCTCCATGGCGTCGTTTTCCGGTTGGGCCAGGCAGGCACGGGCCTGCGAATTGATCCAGGGCAGGAGGATAGGCGCCATGCCGCCCACCAAACACACTTTTGGGGCACCTATGGCGTTCAGTCTGGCAATATAGCGCGCCAGATCATCAGCGCTGCACTGGACAAGGGCCTTGGCGACGGCATCGCCATCATTGGCGAAATCCATGACCAGCGGCGCCAGGGCGCCGTAATCGCGTGGCGTGGCCGTGGTGACCCAGTGAACGATATCCGACGGATGGCCGCCAAAATGCTTAATCAACTGACGGGTAAAGTCAGTTTGTATAGCCAAACCATCATGTCCCTCTAGCGCCGCACGCAGCGCCAGACGGCCAAGATTGGCAGCGGAGCCGTTGTCGCATACCTCGAAACCCCATCCGCCGATCTGAGTGGATTTTTGCCCGACCCAGGCATAGGCGGCGCTGCCTGTGCCAGAAATCAAAATGGCGCCGTCACGGCCGGAAAACGCACCGAGGCACGCGGTATGGGCATCCGAAGAGGCGTCGCAACGACCGAATTTCGGCCCGGCCTTGATCGTGCGCTCGGCATCTTGCCGCGCGGAAATGCCGGCCAGGCCAAGGCCGATGCTGATCTTATCCCGGTTAGCCGATGTGCGACCGGCCTGAACGAGCGCCTGATCAAGCGCACCGAGAATATTTGCCCACACCATATCCAGCCCCAGACGGATATTGGCGGGACCACCCTCGGCCTCACCGAGCAGGGCGCCTTCGGCATCGCGCACACGGACGCGGCATTTTGTGCCGCCGCCATCGACGCCGGCGAAAAGCTGAAGGCTGGGATCAGGCGTATTCATAACAGGCACATCACATCATTAGCTTGAGAATTATCAGAGATCGGGGAACGTCTTTCAGACGTCTGTTGGCACGGCCAAAGCGGCATCAGGCTTTCCCTTGCGACCAGCCACCAGCCCAAACACCAGTATATAGGCGTAGCAGGGGACCATGAGGCAGAGGAAGACGAGCTGGAAGCCGAACTGTTCCTTGAAGTGGGCGAACAGTTGCGGAATGACGGCCCCGCCGATAATGCCCATGACGAGAAACGCCGCGCCGAACTCGGTCAGCTTGCCGAGGCCACGGATGCCGAGCGGGAAGATGGCCGGCCACATCATGGCGTTGGCGAAACCGAGCGCCCAGACGAAGGCGACCGAGGTATAGCCCTTGGTGAGGAAGGCGCCGATGCTGAAGAGGATGCCGAGCACGGCCGAAAAGGTCAGGTACTTTTCCTGGTTGACAAAGCGCGGAATGGCGATCAGGCCGCAGATATAGCCGACCAGCATGGTCACCATGGTGAAGCTGGTGAAGAACTTGGTCTGGTCGAGCGGCAGGTTGAAGCCATTGCCATAGGTGCCGACGGCATCACCGGCCATAACCTCGACGCCGACATAGAAGAAGATGGCCAGGAAGCCGAAGAACATCTGCGGCGCGGCGGCCCAGAAGCCCTTGCCGGTGCCGGGATTGGCGTCATCGCTGATATTGGGCAGCGGCGACTTGTAAACCAGTAAAGCGATGACGGCCAGGAAGGCACCCATGATCAGATAGGGCAGATGGATGCGGGCGGCAAAGGCGTTGAGCAGCAGTTCGCGGGCGGCGGTAGTGGGCGCGGCGTCGACCTGGGCCTGCATTTGGCCGATGCCGTTGAGGATCAGGGTGCCGATGACCACCGGTGCGGCGGCGCCGGCCAGCTTGTTGAATATGCCGAGCAGGGCAATGCGTTGCGCACCCGATTCGATGGGGCCCAACACCGAGATATAGGGGTTGGAGGCGGTTTGCAGCAGGGACAGCCCGGCGCCGATGACGAACAGCGAGACGAGCGTCGGCGGGAACAGGCGCATGGAGGCGAACTGGCCGAAGCCGGCGGCGCCGATAGCCATGGCCAGCAGGCCCAGCGCCATGCCGGTCTTCATGCCAGTCTTGCGCAGGATAAAGGCGGATGGCAGGGCCAGGAAGAAGTAGGACAGGTAAAAAACCGACGGCACCAGGAAGGCTTCGACATCGCTCAAGCTAAAGGCCAGCTTGGAGAAGGTGATCAGCGGGCCATTCAGCCAGGTGACAAAGCCGAAGATGGCGAACAGGCCGCAGAACATAAGCACAGCGCCCCATGGGGTGGTCTGCGGCGCGTTCGCAGCCGTTACAGGTCCAGATGTCGGCATGGTGTTGTTTCCCCCTTATCGTGATGATTATTCGCCGGCCGCGACGGCCTTGGCTGTGACCGTCTTGTGCGACAGGAAGCCGCCGGCGCGCGCCAGCCCCTGGCCTTGCGACCAGCTATGGACGCCATTGACGAAGACCTCCTCGATACCGGCGGAAATCTGCACCGGTTTCTCGAAGGTCGCGCGATCCGCCACGGTCTCGACATCAAACACAGTAATATCGGCCGCCATGCCTACCGCGATCTGGCCGCGATCATGGAATCCGAAGCGCTTTGCCGGGAAAGCCGTCATCTTGGCGACCGCCTCTGCCATCGAAAACAGCTTCTGGTCGCGGGCATAGTGGCCGAGCACGCGCGGGAAGGTGCCCCACAGGCGCGGATGCGGGTTCTTGTCATTCGGCAGACCGTCGGAACCCACCATGCACAGCGGATGCGCCAGGATGCGGCGCATATCGTCCTCGTGAATCTGGAAATAGCAGGCATAGCCCGGCAGCAGGCGCTTGGCGGCGTCATATTCGCTGATGCCCCATTCGCGGGCGACATCATGGAGATAACGTCCCGCCTGATCCGGATGAGTCTCCGACGAATTGATCAGCACCTTGATTTCCCCGTCGCACAGGTCGGGGTTCAGCACCGATGAGCCGGCCGTGTAAGGATAGCAGTCCATGGCAACCGGCTGCGTTTTCGCCGCGGTGTCGATCAGCCCAAGCGTCTCGATCGAACGCCCCCAGTTGCGGACGCCGGCGCATTTATGGTGCGAGATGATCAGCGGGGTTTGCGTTGGGCCGGCCGTGGTGAAGGCCTCTTGCAGGGCCTCGGCGACTCCATCATATTCGCTGCGGATATGGGTGGCATAGACGCCGCCATGAGCGCTGACCGTGCGCGCCAAAGCCGTCAGTTCGTCGAGATCAGCGGCGGCGGCGGGCGGATAATAAACGCCGGAACTCATGCCCGTGGCGCCGGCTTCCAAAGCTTCCGCCAGCAAATTCTGCATCTGCCGACGCTCATCTGCACTGGCGGCCTTGCCTAGATCCGGCAGGCAAATCTTTCTCAGGGTGGTGTGGCCGACCAGCGCCGCCACATTGACCGCCGGCCGGGCCTGGTCGATGGCGGCGGCATAGTCGGCAAAGCTCGAATAGGCGAAGGCCTTGGCGTCACCGAGCAGATTGAAGGGCTCCTCCGGTTCGGCGGGAAAGCGCAGCGGCGCGATCGACAAACCGCAATTGCCGACCACCACCGTGGTCACGCCCTGGCTGATCTTGGCCGTCATTTCGGGGTGGTGGATACAGGCGTAATCATCGTGGGAATGGACATCGATAAAGCCCGGCGCGACGGCCTTACCCGCCAGGTCGAAGCTTTTAGCCGCCGCCATGTCGGACAAGTCACCCGTGGCGATGATCACACCGTCGCGGATGGCGATATCCGCCGCATAGGGCGCAAGCCCGCCGCCATCGAAGACGAGACCGTTGCGCAACAGGATATCGGCGGAAACAGACATGGACTACTCTTAGAAAAAGGTCTTGAGGGCGCCGGTCACGGCATAGGCGTCATCGACTTCGAGCAGGACAGGCCAGCGATCGAAGGTGGTGCAGGGATGTGAGATGCCGAGGCCGACATAATCGCCGATACGGACCGAAGCGCCGGCCGGCAGGCGGATATAGCCATGCTGGTCGTTCATGCGGAAAAACGACCAGTCTGTTACGGCTTCGGGTGCGGCCCCCTCGCCCGGTGTGGCGTGGTATTCGACCTTCGGCAGGGCGGAATCGTCGGACAGGTCGCGGCGGCCGGCATTGACGATGATCAGGTCAGGTTCGGGATGCGAAACCACCTGCGCCCACACTTCCAGCGCCGGATGGAGCGCCGGCGCCGGACCGAGCACAGCCCGCTCACCGACATGGGCCAGCAGCTTGTTATAGAAGCCGGTATCGTGCGTCAGATAGCAGCCGCTGCGCAGCAAAGGGGTGATGCCGTCGGTCTTGAGGCCGCGCGCCACCAGATCGAAATAGGCCGATCCACCGGCGCTGATTATGGGTTCGCCGGTGAACAGGCCTTCGCCCCGGCAGGTATGGAACAGGCCGAGCAAATCATCAAGAAAGGCATCGACCTTCACCGCATCCGCCGCCGCGTCGCCGGTGACGATCAGGCCTTCATAGCCCTCAACCCCGCGCAAGGTAAGTTTTGGCGATTGCGCCACACAACGGGCGATATCGAGCGCGGCTTCCCGCGTCCGCGTCCCGGTGCGGCCGCCCGAAATTCCCAGTTCGACCAGCACGTCAAATGGCCGCACAGCACCGGCGGCGGTCAATATAGCTTCCAGCCGTTCGACACCGGCCAGGCTATCGACCAGGCTGAGGATCAGAGTATCCGGCGCGGCATCCTGCCGGACTGCAAGCGCCCGGATTTCCGCCTCCCCAACCAGCTCATTGGCGATCAGCAGGTTTTTGACACCATATGTCAGCGCCGTATTAGCTTGAGAGAAGGTCGCTACCGTCATGCCCCAGGCGCCGGCGTCCAGTTGGCGGTCGAACAGTTGCGGACACATGCTGGTCTTGCCGTGCGGCGCCAGTTTCGCCCCGGCCTGATCGATATAGGCTTGAAACGCCTTCAGGTTTTTCGTCAGCACGTTGCTGCGGATCACCGCCGCCGGCAGGGGAATCGAGCCATCGAGCAGGTTCCAGCCCTGCGCGCCGACCTCACGCATGGTCAGGCCTTCGGCAGCCGCTGGCAGCCCCTTGATACCGGGGTGCAGCGGTAAATTGAGGATCGGATCGAGATCGAGCGCCATCAGAACGACTCCAGGGTCAGTTCGGCGGCCAGCACCGGATTGCCCGCCGTCAAACCGGCATCAACCGGCAACACCACGCCGGTGATCATGCGCGACAGATCGCACGACAGGAAGGCGACCGCATTGGCGATATCCTGCGGATCGGCAAAATCGCGCAATGGATACCATTTCTTCAGATCGTCAAAGACTTCCGGTTTCTTCGCGGCGCGTTCCGCCCAGGCCTGGGTCTTGACCGTGCCCGGCGCCACCAGATTGGCGCGGATACCGAGCGGGCCATATTCGATGGCCAGTGAACGGGTGTAGCTGACCAGTCCCGCCTTGGCGGCGCTATAGGCGGGGTGGCCAAGGGCCAGGCTGGCATTGACCGTGCCGATATTGATGATGACGCCTGACTTGCGCGCGAACATAGCGGCCTTCACCGCTTCTACGCAGTGATAGGCGGCGCTGAGATTGATGGCGAGATCGTGCACCCAGTCTTCTGGCTTTAGCGTGGCCAGGGCCGTGGCCGCCGCCGCGCCGGCATTATTGACGAGGATATCCACCGGCCCTGTCACAGCCACCAGACCCTCTATAGTCGCTTTCACGGCCGCCAGATCGGTGAGATCGACCGCCGCCGTCTTCAGGCGTTCATCCATGCCGGCCAGGGCGTTGGCATCGCGATCCAGCGCCAGTACAGTGGCGTTCCAGCCCAGAAAGGCCTCGCACAGACCCCGGCCAATACCCCCTGCCGCCCCGGTGATAAGAACGACCTTTCCGCTGAAATCAAACATATCGCACCTTTAGTAAGTATTATTTTGACCCCTGTCAGGCCCATTAACGCAGCATACTGAAATGTAGCGGCCAATCGCCGGGTTCTGCGCCATTTTCCAACCCGTCCGTCAGGTCGCGCGATTATCAGAGCGGCGTTGATCAAAGGCGATGCATCAAATTCCTGGACCATGCATCGCTTGGTTTGACGATGGCGAACCGTCAACATCCCTCATTTCGCTTTGTAAGCGATAACATCAATTTCGACCTTGGCATCAATCATGATCTGCGAGCGTACGCACGACCTGGCCGGAAGTACGCCATCAAAATAGCTGGCATAAACCCGATTAAAAGCGGCAAAATCACGGGTGTCGTCAAGCCAGACATTGGCCTTGACCACATCTGCCAGTGTACAGCCAGCCTTGGCAAGGATGGCGACAATATTATCCATGGTTTGCTTCGTCTCGGCGACAATGCCCCCCTGAACGATCTCACCACCGGCATCAAAGCCAACCTGACCCGAGACAAATACAAAGCCTCCGGCTTCGGTTGCCTGCGAAAAGGGCAGCATTTGCCCGCCGCTGCCCGAGCGCGGATCGCCGATGCGTGTAATAGTCATGGAGCAACCTCTGAATGCAGATACCTGTAAAGTAGTTTAGCTACACAATATAAACTACATAAATGGAGGCTGTCAAACAGGGAGTGAACCGGCTTTCAGATTTTACGGACAAGCGCCCCCCCCCTTGCACAGGACCGCCAAGCCTGGGATTTGAGTTGTCCTTGTCAGATTGAATCTGAGCTCAATTCTCATCCATATAATTTTTTTATGCCGCCACGTTCTAAGCGATCCCGCATTTTTATCGCAACGCGGCCTATCTTTCATCCATAGATGGAGGGCAAAATGTCAGCGAATACACCGCCAGAACCCGATTTAACTACCCCAGGAGCCGATCGGTTTCCATGGAGCGCAATCGTGATCATTGTATTTTCACTGGTTGTCGTCGGTTGGATGGTTGTGACGGCAGGCGCGCCCGCCTAAATATCCGTCTCCGCCAGTGACAACAGGGTCGCATTACCGCCGGCAGAGGTTGTGTCGGTGGAGATGGTCCGCTCACTGACAAAGCGCATCAGGAAATGCGGGCCGCCGGCCTTCGGGCCGGTACCGGAAAGGCCCTCCCCGCCAAACGGTTGCGAACCGACAACCGCCCCGATCATCGAGCGGTTGACATAGAGATTGCCAACCCGCGCCAGATCGCTGACCGCATCCGCCGTTGCCTTGATACGGCTATGGACGCCCATGGTCAGGCCGTAACCCTGCGCATTGATGCGGGCAACCAGGCTTTCCAGTTCACCGGCCTTCCAGGTAACGACGTGCAGGATCGGTCCGAACCATTCGGTGGTCAGGTCTTCAATCTTGTCCAGCCGAATCAGGGTCGGCGGCAGGAAGGTCCCAGGCAATGCCGGCTTTTCCAGAGCGTGAATCCAGTTGGCCTTCATCGACTGGCGGTAGGCTTCCAGCTTGTCGCGCGCGGCGGCGTCGATCACCGGCCCGACATCCGTGCGAATATCGGCCGGATCACCAATCACCAGCGTATCCATGGCGCCGGTCAGCATCTTCAGCAGGTTATCGGCGATATCCTCCTGCACGATCAGCAGGCGCAAGGCCGAACAGCGCTGACCGGCGCTGCGAAAGGCCGAGGTGATGACGTCGGCCACCACCTGCTCTGGCAAGGTCGAGGAATCGACGATCATGGCGTTCAGCCCGCCGGTTTCGGCGATCAGCGGCACG